>JANNDA010000385.1:0-3591 GCA_031387195.1 Planctomyces sp.
GTCTCGAAGCCGTTGGCTCTCCGCGGCGGAGCGACGATGGCGCTCGAAGTCATCACCATTCGTCGCGACGGGTTCGATGGTGACATCGATCTCGCGATGGAAGGTCTTCCGGAAGGTGTCACCGCGAGCGGTTTGAAGATCCCCGCCGGTCAGTCGCGCGGCTTGATGCTCGTGACGGCGAATCAGAACGCGCCACGAGCGATCGGCAGCGGCACGTTCTTCGGCCGAGCCACCATCGACGGTGCGGTCGTGGTCCGTCCGTGCCGCTTGGCTTCGTTCGCGTGGCCGATCCCCGACTCGTGGGGCGAAATTCCCAGTCCGCGACTGATGGCTGACGTGCCGGTCTCGGTGAGCGGCCTCGAATTCGCGCCGATCACGATCACGCCCCCGAAAGAAGTTCAAACCGTGATCGCCGGCGAGAAACTGACGATCCCGTTGCTGCACACTCGCCGCAGTGAGTTCTCCGGAGCGGTCCTGCAACTGCGAGCGATGGGAGCCGGTTTTGACCGCACGCCGCAGTTCGATGTGCAGATCAATGCCGACCAGTCGCAAGCTGTGCTCGACACGGGCGCACTGAAAACGCCACCGGGCGACTATCTGATCGCCTTCTACGGCGGTGCTGTTGCGAAGTACCGCCATCGACTGGATGCGATCGCCGCCGCTGAAGAAACTCTCAAGAAGGCCGCGCAAGAATTGATGGCGATCGAAGCTGAACTCAAAAAACTGACCGAAGCCGCCAAGGCCGCGGCAACCGAAACCAAGCTCGAAGCCGATAAAGCCGTTGAGGCCGCCGCCGCCAAACAGAAAGCTGCCGCCGCCGCAGTGACCGCCGCTACCGAACAGGTCAAAACGGCAACGGCCGTCGCCGCACCCACAGACATTGTTGATATCGTCGTGTCCGAACCGATTCAGATTCGTGTGAATGCCCCCGCCAAGTAACCCGACGCGTGAGCGAGGGCGAGCGCTCCAAGTGACCGTGAATTCAATGTCAGTGACAGTAGTCAGAGTCCCGTGAAGCGTTCGCCCTCGCTTACGCGTCGGGTTAGTAATCGGAGAACCAAGCCATGACCAACCGCCACGCTCACTCGCCCGTCTTCTGCCCCGGTCCCGACAGCATTTGCTCGGGACGACGCGGCTTCCTTCAGACCGGCCTCGCGGGGTTCGCCACGCTCAGCCTGCCGGGCATCCTCCGTTTGCAGGCGCAGAACGCGCTGCATGCCAGCGAGGGAACGTCAGCCGATCGCGACAAAAACGCTGTGATCATGGTCTGGCAACCCGGCGGCTGTTCGCACATCGAGACCTACGATCCGAAGCCGAACTCCGGCAGTGAATACAGCGGCCCATTCACAACAATCCCCACGAAGGTGCCGGGGCTCAACTTCTGCGAACTCATGCCGCGACAAGCCGCCATCGCCGACAAGTTCACGGTGCTGAGATCCATGCGACAGAACGCGGGCGGTCATCCCGCCGGTTCGATGCAACTGCTCTCCGGCGATCCCGACACGCGCGACAAACCAAAGCCGCGTCTGCCGGACTGGATGTCGGTCACCAACTACGTCCGGTCGCAAAAGGGGCCGCGCCAGAACCCGCTGCCCGCGTATGTCGGCATCAATCCGCCGCTGGAATACAACGGCCCCGCGTACCTCGGTGATGCGTACTCACCGTTCGTTGTCTCCGGTGATCCGAATCAGCCGACGTTCTCGGTGCCGAACATCGGCCTCTCCGACACCAACGAAGTCAAACGCCTGGGACGCCGTTCCTCGCTGCGACAAAACCTCGACACGCTCGAACGGACGTTCGATCAACAAAAAGAACTGGCCGCGCTCGACGAGTTCGAAGCGAAGGCGATGACGCTACTCACCAATCCCAAGACCAAAGAAGCATTCGACCTGAACTGCGAAGACCCGCGCACTCGCGACCGTTACGGCCGCAATGCGTGGGGTCAGCAACTGCTGCTCGCTCGGCGATTGGTCGAGGCGGGTGTCGAAGTGCTGACGACCAGCCTCGCCGGCCCGCTGTGCGGACGAGTGGGGAACTGGGACGATCACGCGGTGAATATGAATGTGTTTGAAGGGATGAAGTTCCGCTCGGCCGCCTATGACCAAGCGGTCTCGGCGTTGATCGAAGACATCTCCGATCGCGGTTTGGACCAGCGTGTGCTCGTCGTCGTCACGGGCGAGTTCGGCCGCACGCCAAAAATCAGCTACGCCGCCAGCACAGGCGGCGGTGATGCGAGTGCTCCCGCTGGCACCATGCAACCCGGTCGCGACCACTGGCCGCGAGCCTTCTCCAACATCTGGGCAGGCGGCGGTATCGACCACGGTCGCTACATCGGTGGCACCGACAAGCGCGGCGAAGATTCCATCGAACGCATCTGCGGTCCCGGCGACTTTCTCGCCACGATCTATCACCACCTCGGCATCGACTCGGCCACAACGATGATCCGCGATTTCAACGGACGCCCGACGCCCATCGTTGATCACGGCCAGCCGATTCCAGAATTGATGGGTTGATCAGAAGGCTCATCCGGCGTTCCGGGGAGGTCGAGTTGCCGCAAACAAACGCGAAGAGACGCAAAAGTTGGACAGTGGGTACGAGCGGAAAGACCCCGATTCCTCAATCCCAGCAGACCTCCTTGGAACGCCGGTTGAGCCAAGACTTTTTTGGCTCAAGCGAAGATCTCACGAACAACTCGGCATTCGCGTTTCGCGGTCAGCGTCTGCTCTTGGCCGTTGTGAATGTAGGTCAGCTTTTGATGGTCGAGACCGAAGAGGTGCAGCAGCGTCGCTTGATAGTCATTGCCGTTGACGATGTCTTTGATCGCTCGATGTCCGAACTCGTCTGTCTCGCCGAACGTGATCCCCGGCTTGATGCCGCCGCCGGCGAGCCATGTCGAAAAGCCTTGACCGTTGTGGTCTCGACCACACGTTGCAGGCTCACCTTCGGTAACGGGGAGCCGTCCGATTTCTCCGCCCCAATGCACGACGGTCGTGTCGAGCAATCCGCGTCGCTTGAGATCGGTGACGAGCGCCGCCGCCGGTTGATCGGTCTTGCGGCAGATGGCCGGCAGACCCTTGCGAATATCCGTGTGCGTGTCCCACGGTTGGCCACCGAGGAAGAGTTGCACGAAGCGCACGCCTCGTTCGACCAGTCGCCGTGCGATCAAACAGCGTGAGCCGTACTCCTTCGTCTCCGGCTGATCGAGACCGTATAGCTTCTGCGTCTCTTCGGTTTCTTGCGACAAGTCGAGCGCCTCTTTCGCCGCCGTCTGCATCCGCGCGGCGAGTTCATACGACTGAATCCGAGCTTCGAGATCCGCCTCGCCCGGATGCAGTTCCAGATGCCGTCGATTCAACGTGCGGAGCAAGTCGAGGTTCTGTGCTTGCAACGAGCCTTTCAAATGCGGCGGCGGATCGAGGTTGAGAATTCTTGGCTCTTGCGCACGGAGCACCGTCCCTTGAAACAGCGGCGGCATGAAGCCGTTCGACCAATTCAGCACGCCATCGACCGGATGCCCTCCCGGATCGCTCAACACCATGTAAGCCGGCAAGTCCTGACTCTCGCTCCCCAGCCCATACGTCAGCCACGAAC
>JANNDA010000445.1:0-1958 GCA_031387195.1 Planctomyces sp.
AATTCGGCGACGACACGCTCAACGGACAGACCGGTGACGACGTCCTGCTCGGCGGAGACAACGACGACACGTTCGTGCTCGATACGAACGGTAGCGGCGGTGATTCGGCGAACGGCGGCAACGGGCTCAACACGATTCAGGTCAACGGCACCAACGCGATTGACGCGATCACTGTCGGTGCGACCGGCAGCGTGCTGACGGTCGGCATCGGAGCGGGCACGATTGCGGCGACGTCCCAGATTCAGAATGTGGTGATCGATGCTCGTAGCGGGAATGACTCAATCACGATTGGCAACGTCGCGGGAGCTGGGTTCTTAGTTCTCACCGTGCAAGGTGGCGACGGCAACGACGTGATCGATGCGACTCTCGCGGGTGCCGGGGCGGTTCGCTTGAAGCTGAACGGTGACGCGGGAGATGACTCGATCAACGGTTCGAGCGGCCATGATTCACTCGCGGGCGGTGCCGGGAACGATGTGCTCGCGGGCTACGCCGGGAACGATTCGATCACCGGCGGTCTGGGTGATGACGCGATCGGCGGCGGGGTTGGCAACGACACGATCGACGGCGGCAACGGAAACGACTCGATCAATGGTCAACAAGGCAACGACAGCGTTGTCGGTGGTGATGGCAACGACTCGATCGTTGGAGCTGACGGCAACGACACTCTGAAGGGTGGCGTCGGTGATGACATTCTCAACGGCCAAGCTGGTGATGATTCGATCGAGGGTGGCGTTGGCTTTGATGCATTAGTCGGTGGGATCGGCAACGACACGCTCGATGGCGGTCGGAACGATGACACGATCAACGGCAACGCGGGCAACGACAAGATTCGTGGTGATCACGGCAATGACTTCATCAACGGTGGAACCGGACTGGAAACGATCAACGGTGGCGACGGCAATGACACCATCGTGACCTCTGATGGCAGCGATGCGATCGACGGTGGTGACGGCAACGATCAAATCTCGACCGGCCTCGGTAACGACACAATCGTCGGTGGCGACGGAGATGATTCGATCTTGAGTGGCGGTGGCGATGACATCGCACTGGGTGGCGATGGTAATGACGTAATCAACGCCCAAGGTGGAACGGACACGGTGGCAGGGAATCAAGGGAGCGACGTGATCGCTGACCTCGCGGTTGAGATCAACGAGCAGTTCGTGCTCTCGGCGGAGGTGCTGGAGATTTTGAAGGCTCTGTAATTACGCATGAGAGAATTGACCCCACCGAGCTTGTCTCGGTGGTCATCAGGCTTCTGCACGGCGTTGAGATTTCGAGCGAAGAAATTCGTAGTGCAAAGGCCCGATTCCACCGAGGCAAGCTCGGTGGGGGCGAAGAGACATCGGTGCGAATCAAGAATTTTTCGTGGGGCACGCGAGGGCGTGCCGGTGACATCCGGTTGCTGGAGGCACGAGCGAATCGTGTCCCATATTTCATCCATGCCAGGGAGGGCATTAAACATGAATTTTAAGTCTTGGTTGAGTGGTTTGAATGGTCGCACGAAGTCCCGCAAGCAAGTCCACACCCCCTGCGTGGGTGTGGAGAGCGTTGAGTCTCGGCAGTTGCTGTCGATCTCCGCTCTGTTCCTCCCGGAATCCGGAGAATTGAACATTCTGCTGGACAGTGACGACAACGTTCGGGTGAATTCCTCAGCCACCGGCAATGTGCAAATTGAAGTCAGTGTGGGCAACGGCCCGTACACACAGAGCAACGTCATCGGCACGTTGCCCGCGTCGCAGGTGCTGTCGATCGTGATTCTTGGCGGCGACAATCAAAATACAATTGATCTGAACGGTGTCACATCCGCAGTCTTCACTAACATTCAGGCGATTGAAGTCGATGGAGCCAACGGCCACGACACGATCATTGGTAGCCTGGATGTGGCGGACAGTCTGATTGGCGGTAATGGAGCCGACTCGATCACGGGCCAAGGTGGCAACGACACGCTGATTGGCGGT
>JANNDA010000477.1:0-3413 GCA_031387195.1 Planctomyces sp.
CAATTCGGTTCCCGCATTGATCGGGCAGTTGCCACTGGAGGCACTCGACTTTGTTGTCGATCTCAATCAACGCAAACTAATCGGTAATCCGGCTCATGGCGGCGAGCATATCATTGAATGTTATTGAGCTGACGCCGCCCCGCTCGCCAGAAAGTGTGAGTGAATGCCTCCCGAACGCCTTGCTGAACTGATCGCTCAATTTCCCTCACGGCGGATCGCTGTGATCGGGGATTTCTTTCTCGACAAGTATCTCGAAGTCGATCACGGCCTCGACGAGCCTTCGTTTGAGACGGGCCTGAATGCGAATCAGGTGGTCGCGATTCGGCGACTTGCCGGAGCGGCGGGGACGGTCGTCAACAATCTTGCCGCTCTCGGTTGTGAGACGCTGCACGCAGTCGGGGCGGTTGGGGACGACGGCGAAGCGTATGACCTGCGAAGTTGTCTGAAGAAGATCGGCTGCTCGACGGACGGTTTGCTGACGTGCGGCGAAATCATGACGCCGACGTATCTCAAACCGCGCGACATGCGCGATCCGAGTCTGTCCGGCGAGCACGAGCGGTATGACACCAAGAACCGCCAGCCGACTCCAGCCGCGCTCATTGATGACGTGCTCAACGCGTTCGACCGCGTGTTACCGCAGGTCGATGCGGTGATCGTGGTCGATCAAGTCGTCGATCACGACTGTGGCATCATTACCGCCGCGATGCGCGACGCTCTGGCGGAACGAGCGTCACGGCAACGCAACGTCTTGTTTTGGGCTGACAGCCGAAATCACATTCACGATTTCCGGCATATGATCATCAAGCCGAATCAATTTGAAGCGGTGCATCACTCGAACCCGCTGCCGGAAGAACGGATCGAACTGGAACGGTTGCGAGCGGCAATCCCCATTTTGAAGGCCAAGACGCACGTCCCCGTTTGCGTGACGCTCGGCGAGCGTGGCATGTTCGTCAGCGATCCCGAACTGACTCATGTGCCTGGCGTGAAAGTTCCTGGCCCCATTGATCCCACAGGAGCGGGAGACAGCGCCACAGCCGGAGCCGTCATCGCTCTTGCCTCTGGTGCCTCGCTGGCCGAAGCCGCGCTGATCGGAAACTTGATCGCGTCAATCACCGTGCAACAGCTCGCCACAACCGGAACCGCACGGCCTGACGAACTGCTGGTTCGTCTCGAGATGTGGAGACAACAGAATCGCGCGTCGTCGTAGAACTCACGGTCTTCGTTGCCACTCTCGCATCGCTCATTAGGATGTGTCGCATCGTTCCGCCAATCAGGCGGAGTTATGGCTGGCCGGTCGTTGGAAGGGGTTCACCTTTGCAAACGTTGGCAGTCTGAGAGACCGCCTGCGTTCGCTCGATCGGTTGGCTCACTGAGACACATCTGTGATTCGGGAGCCGAAGATGTCGAAACACAAAGTCGATGAGATTCGGAACGTGGCCTTCGTAGGACACGGTCACTCTGGCAAGACCACGCTGGCGGACTTGCTGCTGTTCAAGTCAGGCATCGGCAATCGAGCCGGGTCCGTCGATGACGGCACCAGCTTGCTCGACACCGACGACGAGGAGAAGGACCGCAAGCAGTCGATCTTCTCGCACGTCTGCCGTTACGAGCACGCGGATCATCGAGTCAATCTCATTGATTGTCCCGGCTATCCAGATTTCATCGGCCAAGTCTGCGGCGCGCTGCGAGCGGTTGAGACTGCGGTTGTCGTGCTGAATGCGTCTGCCGGTTTGGAAGTGAATGCCCGGCGGTGCTACCAGATGGCTCATGACGAACACCTCGCGGTCATGATCGTCATCAATCGCTGTGATGGCGATAACATTGACCTTCCCAAACTGCTCAACTTGATTCGCGACAATTGGGGTGCGGCGTGCGTGCCGATCAATGTCCCCGACGGCACCGGCTCGAAATTCACGAAGGTCATCAGCACGCTCAAACTGCCCGACAGCATCCCTGCTGGCTTGCCATTGAATACCGGCGATTATCACCAGCCGCTCATGGACGCGATCGTTGAAGCGGATGAGACACTGATGGAACGCTTCATGGCGGGCGATGTCAGCGAGGATGAAATCATTCACGGCATCGGCAAAGCGATCGGACACGGTTCCTTGATTCCCATCATGTTCACGTCAGCAAAGACCGGCGTCGGCGTGCAAGAGTTGTGCGACGCGCTCGCCGATTACGCTCCGACACCGCTCGACGAAGACCGCCCCGCGAAGGATGAAGCGGGAAGCGACATCGTCATCAATCCCAACCCGAATGATCCGTTTGTCGCGGAAGTCTTCAAGGTTCGCATTGATGCCTTCGTCGGCAAAATGGCGTACCTCCGCGTCTATGCCGGGCACATCGGCAAAGACACGACGGTCCACAATCACCGCAGCGGCAAGCCGGTCAAGCTGACGCAACTGCTCGAAATGCAGGGGAGCAAGCACGAGTCGGTCGATACCGCGACATCGGGCGACATCATCTCGGTCGTGAAGATCGACGACTTGCAAGTGGGCGACACGCTGTCCGCTCAAGGAGTGCATCTCGATTTGCCGGAACTCAGATTCCCGCGTCCGATGGTCGGTCTCGCGGTGACGCCGAAGACCGCCGCCGATCAACAGAAAATCTCGACAGCGCTCCACAAGATCGAAGAAGAAGATCAAACCTTTCACGTAGCGCGCGAAGCTCAAACGCACGAGATGGTCATTCAAGGGATGAGTGACCTGCACTTGCAAGCGATTCTGCATCGCCTGCACAAGCGGGACAAAGTCGATGTCACGACCGCCCCGCCGCGTATCCCATATCGCGAGACTTGCAACGCAAAAGCCGAAGGGATGTATCGCCACAAGAAGCAGTCGGGCGGATCAGGTCAGTTTGCCGAGGTCCACCTCCGCGTCGGCCCGCTGCCGCAAGGGATCAACCCGGAGGAGTACTTCACGCGAGAACGCTTTGAAAGCATGCGCGCGTTTCATTACGACCCCGTGTTGAACTTCGCCTTCCTCGACTGCGTCACCGGTGGCAGTGTGCCGAACAACTTCATTCCGGCCGTCGAGAAAGGTGTGAAGGATCGCATGGAAAAAGGGGTGCTGGCCGGCTTCCAGGTGCAAGACTGCTACTGTGCCTTGTTCTTCGGCAAGGATCATCCGGTCGATAGCAACGAAACGGCGTTTAAGACGGCCGGTCGCATGGGATTCAAAGAAGTCTTCGCCCAAGCGAAACCCGCGCTGCTCGAACCGATCGTTGAGGCGTTGATCACGGTCCCTGGTGAGAAGCTCGGTGACATCACCAGCGATCTCAATACACGCCGTGGCCGGATGGAGGGCATGGATACGCTGCCGGGTGGATATTCGGTCGTGAAGGCTCTGGTGCCGCTGGCGGAGATGATGACCTACGCTCGTTCGCTACTGAGCCTCACCGGCGGTCAAGGC
>JANNDA010000481.1:0-4099 GCA_031387195.1 Planctomyces sp.
GGGGGGCTGACGCCACCCCGCTCGCCAGTGTCATTCCTAGATCGAATTCACTCCGCTGTCGAACTATGTCGCGTCAATCGCACGTTATCAACGAAGTATTCGCCCGGTGGCCAGAACGGATACAGCAGCACGCGGACGTACTTCACATTCGGCGTGTTCTTGGTCGGAGCGAACGGCTTCTCGCGGCGTGAGAACGTCTTCCAATCGGCCGACGGCTGCACCGCGAGTTGTCCCTTCCACACGTACTTATGCACGAAGAGTTGCCGATTGCGAACGTTCGGCGGCCCCATGCCGTTTTGCTTGGCGATCGACTCGCGAACGGCCCCTTCGTCAGCGGCGAATGAGCAGTCTGGCTTCTCCGGATAACCGACCAGCCACACGAGCATTCCGGCTCCCTTGGCGTCCAATGTGAGCCAATACTCGGCCCCTTTTTCGACGGGGATCGCATCGCTCCAAAACCAGACGCCGTCCAAGCCGGCGAGCGTGTCGTACTTTGGCTCGACCGTCGGCAGCTTCTTGGGTGCTCCCAGCGGTGATGTTCCTTCGGAAATCTTCTTCCACCAAACGTAAGCCTGAGCCTGTTGCACGTCGGTGTCGAACTTCAACACCTTTCCCCGTTTCGGATCGGGATCGTCCGCCCAAAAGGTGCTGAGCCCGTCGATCGTCTGCCAGTGCTGCGGAGTGATTTCACCCGCGTCGAAGTCTCCGTTGGGCAGCAGGTTTTCGGCGGCGGCCGGTTTTGGATCAGCCGCATTCGTATTGGCCGTCACTGTGGAGATCACCAAGCCAACAAAGATCATCAGCCATTTCATCGCGCGGCTCACTTTTTCAGGCGTTAACAAACTCGTCGATAACCCTCTTTTGCAGTCCATCCGTGTGATCTTCATATCCGTGTGGCCCTGCATTTTCAAAGGCTTGGCGATTCGGACGAACGCGGGGCCACACGGATATGAAAGTCACACGGATGGGGCCGATCGGACTTACCGTTGATGCCAACACCGTTCCCAAATCACGAACACGGCCAACTCTCCGTCCCGTTGCCTTGCCGTTCATTCGCTGGTCGATACCCTTTGCGGACTTCGCTTCGCAGCCAGTCATCAATGGAAAGGCACCTCGATGCGCGATTTTGAATATGAAGCTCCCACGACATTGTCCGCCGCGCTGGAACTCGCGGCCAAGCTCAATGGCACCGCGCGGTTCATGGCCGGCGGAACTGACCTCATCGACCAAATTCGAGTCGGCCGGCTGACTCCCGACGTCATCATTGACGTCAAAAAACTCGCCGAACTCAACGTGCTGCATCACGACGCCAGCGGCCTGCGACTTGGAGCGGCGGTCCCCTGTTGTGAGGTTTACGGACACTGTGGCATCGTCTCCGATTATTCGGCGTTGGCCGATAGCTGCCGGATCATCGGCGGCGTACAGATCCAAAGCCGCGGTTCCGTCGGCGGCAACCTCTGCAATTCTGGCCCGGCAGCCGATTCGACGCCGTCATTGATCGTGCTCGGAGCTGTGGCCGTGATCGCGGGACCGAACGGGACTCGCTCTGTGCCGGTCGAAGATTTTTGCACTGGCCCCGGCAAGAACGTCTTGCAGCCAGGCGAGATTCTGGTCGAGATGAAATTCCCCGCGCGAGTGGCCAACAGCGGCTCGCACTACCGCCGCTTCATTCCGCGCAACGAAATGGACATCGCCGTCGTCGGTGTCGGCGCGTCGGTGGTTCTGAACGACGCGAAAGACAAATTCGTCTCCGCTCGCATTGCACTCGGAGCCGTTGCCGCGACACCGCTCTTCGCGAAGGCCGCCAGCGACGGACTCGCTGGCCAACCGGTCAACGACGAGTCAATCGCAGCAGCAGCAGCGGCCGCTCGCGCGATCGCCACGCCAATCGACGACATGCGTGGCACGAAAGAATTCCGCCTACACATTACCAGCGTGTTGGTCGAACGAGTTTTGAAAGCTGCCATCGCACGAGCACGTGGCGAACACGTCGATTGCAAGGTTGGTCACTGACCGTAGAGCAGGCGGCTCGCCTGCTTTCGATTCCATCGAACATTTCCAATCACAGGCGAGCCGCCTGTGCTACGCAGGAGAGGATCTAACAAATGGCCAAGAAACGTGTCGTCACAACCACCCTCAATGGCAGCCAAACTGAATTCCTTTGCGAGCCAAGGCAGACGCTGCTCGAAGTCTTGCGAGACACGCTGGACCTGACCGGCTCGAAGGAAGGTTGCTCGAACGGCAACTGCGGAGCTTGCACGGTGCTGTTCAACGGCCGGCCGGTCGATAGCTGCCTTGTCCTTGCCGTCGAGGCTGAAGGGGCCAGCGTTGAGACCATTGAAGGAGTCGCGACCGGCGAGGGGCTCGACCCGATCCAGAAGGCGTTCCTCGAAGGTGCCGCGTTGCAATGTGGCATCTGTACGCCGGGCTTCATCATGTCGAGCAAAGCACTGCTCGCGCAGAACCCCAAGCCGACCGAAGACGAAATCCGCTTCTACCTCGCCGGCAATCTGTGTCGCTGCACCGGCTACGACAAGATCGTGCGAGCCGTCCAAGACGCCTCGCAACAATGGCAAGACCAATACATGAAAAGCTGCCACGAGCGGTCCTGCATGTGAGGTGGAATGACTGTGATGCGCATTTTTGCAGTACGACCTTAAACCGAGATCTGCGATGAATCCCCGCAAGCTCTTGGACAAACTATTTTCCGGCTCGCGTAACATTCGCTTTGAGGAAACGACGCGAGCGGCAGAGTGCTTCGGTTTTCAATTGGTTCGCGTTAATGGCAGCCATCACATTTTTCAGCATCGAGAAATTACGGAGCTGGTCAACTTGCAGAATGTGAAAGGCCAAGCCAAACCGTACCAAGTGCGGCAGCTTCTCAGGTTGGTCGAAAAATACGATCTTCAATTGGGAGACAGCGAATGAAGGATTATCACATCAACGTTTTTTACAGCGAAGAAGATGAGGGCTATATCGCCGACATTCCGGACCTCGAAAGCTGTTCGGCGTTTGGTGACACACCAGAGTCCGCATTGGATGAAGCCCTGCAAGCGAAAACCGCCTGGCTCGAAGCCGCCAAGATCGCGGGTAAACCGATTCCGCCACCGCGATACCGACCGCTGATTTATCAGCACGCCTGACGACGCATCCAACTAACCCAACTGTAGGCTGGGGAACCAGCCAAACTATGGCCGCGACATTCATTCTCAATTTCATTGGCGAGTCACGTTCTTCGACCTACCTAACGATCTGAAGGAAATTCCAATGGCCACAGCCAGCAAGAAATACAAAGTCAT
The DNA here is from genome assembly GCA_031387195.1 of Planctomyces sp. GTDB lineage: Bacteria > Planctomycetota > Planctomycetia > Planctomycetales > Planctomycetaceae > SXKJ01. The sequence continues at coordinate 3,300 of JANNDA010000481.1, forward strand.
CGGCACTCGCCCCATTCGCCACGATGGCGTTGATAAGGTCACGGGCCGCGCTCGATACGGAGCGGACACGAAGATTCAGGGGATGCTCTACGCGGCGATGCTGCGAAGCCCACATGCTCACGCGAAGATCAAGTCGATCGACCTCTCGAAGGCGAAGGCGTTGCCTGGCGTGCGAGCTGTCGTGACCTCGGCGGACTTGCCCGATCCGGGAAATCGGATTGCTCAGCTCGGCGAGGGGGCGGTTTGCATGTCGCATCTGTCGCAGAATGTGTTGGCTCGCGACAAGGTGCTTTACAAGGGACACGCGATTGCAGCGGTCGCGGCGGACAACATTCATATCGCTGAGGAAGCGGTGAAGCTGATCGCCGTCGAGTACGAATTGCTGCCAGCGCTGCTCGATGTCCGCAAAGCGATGGAGCCGTCGGCGATCGTGCTCAACAACGATGTGCGGTGCGAGGAAGTCGGCGCGGGAACCGTCGGCGACACGCCGACCAACGTGGCGAAGCATTTTCACTTCGAGAAGGGAAACATCGCCGAGGGCTTCGCGAAGGCAAAGGTCGTTGTCGAACGAGAATTCGTGACCGGGACGGTGCATCAAGGTTACATCGAACCGCACGCCGCGACCGCCGTTTGGAATCAGGACAACCGCATCACGGTTTGGTGCTGCACGCAGGGGACGTTTACGGTGCGGCAGCAATGTGCTGAATTGCTCGGCGTGCCGCTGGGGAACATCAAGGTCGTGCCGACCGAGATCGGTGGTGGCTTCGGCGGAAAGATTTCCGTGTACCTCGAACCGGTCG
>JANNDA010000493.1:0-19551 GCA_031387195.1 Planctomyces sp.
GATTTTATGTGGGATAGGCTTCCAGCCTGTCGTGTTTCACGGGGAATTCGACAGGCTGGAAGCCTATCCCACGCAAAGAATCACAGCCTCTCCGCGAAAGGACGCTCTTTCGCGGAGCGAAAGGCGACAAAATCAGTGCCATTGGCTGACGCCGCCCCATTCGCCGGCCTCAACGACTATGCGGCCGCTCGGAACGGCAGGATGCGCGAATCGTCCGCATGTGCGCGACACTTGCTCATTGCGGTGGCGATTTGCCCGACGACGAGATCCGCATGATGAGCGGGCATTTCGGGATAAATCGGCAGCGCGAGGACTTCGCGTGACGCCGCCTCGGCCTGCGGGAAGTCACCGACTCGGTGTCCGAGGGACTCGAAGCAGGGCTGAATGTGCAACGGGATCGGATAGTAAACCATGCAGCCGATTTGGTTGCCGCGCAGGTGCTTCATGACCGCGTCGCGTTGACCGTTGGGAATTCGGATGCAGTATTGGTTGTAAACGTGCCGCTCGTCGTGAGCTTCGGTGGGCAGGCTGAGATCGTCCGCCAAGCGTCGCGCGGCGAAGAGTTCGTTGTAGCGTGCCGCGTTGCTCCGGCGAGCTTCGGTCCAGCGATCGAGATGCCGCAACTTAACCCGCAGGATTGCCGCTTGAAGTGCGTCGAGCCGACTATTGAGTCCGATTTCCAAATGGTGGTAATGACCGGCATCACCGTGAACTCGCAGGCGACGCAGGGTCTTGGCGATATCGACGTCGTCTGTCGTGATGATGCCGCCGTCACCGGCACCGCCAAGATTTTTCGTGGGGAAGAAACTGAAGCAGCCGATGGTTCCCAGCACACCCGCTCGACGGCCTCGATATTCAGCTCCGATCGCTTGGCAGGCGTCTTCGACGATCGCCACTTTGTGCCGCACGGCCATACGCCAAAGCGGTTCCATGTTGGCACATTTGCCGAACAAGTGGACCGGCATGATGGCTTTCGTGCGTGGCGTGATCGCGGCGGCGACCGCTTCCGGATCGAGATTGAACGTGACCGGATCGATATCCACAAAGACCGGTTTCGCCCCGGCTCGACAGATCGAACTGGCCGTCGCGAAGAAGGTAAACGGACTGGTGATGACTTCGTCACCCGGCTCAATGTTAAGTGCCATCAGCGCGAGAATCAGAGCATCGGTTCCCGACGCGCAACCGATCGCTTCGCGCGAATCGCAGTGCTTGGCGATCTCAGTTTCGAGGTCGCTGACCTCTTCGCCGAGAATGAATTTCTGCTCGGCAAGCACACGGCCGACGGCGGCAGTGACATCGTGAGCGATCGACTGGTGTTGAGCGATCAGCGAGATGAATGGGACCGGTTCTTGTACGGAACTCGGACTCAGCGTGAGTTCAGACATCAGCGAATCCTTTCGCAAAGTGTGTTTCTGCCCGCACTGGAAATGAGAACGCCTTCCTGGCGATCAAACCGCGACGTCGAAGACCAATCCGACTCCCGATCGAAATGAGTCGCTCGCGCGAACGGGGGCGGGTTCTAGGTCGTCCGCAAAGAAGGGGTCAAGGCGACTTGGTCGCCAAGCACACGACACACTTTGCACGCGAGCATGAATCTCAGCACCTCAACCGCGGATGAAAGGCGGCGAGTGTGCCAAAGGCGGATTGCCAGAATCTTTTTGTCCCACATCTTTTTGTCAGCCGTTCGAAATACAGTGCTGACAAAAAATGTGGGACAAAAAAATCGACCAGCAGGGCCAGAGAATTCGCCTGACGATCGGCATCATCGGCCTCGCCACGAAGACTTTTTCAGCCGAGCGTGCGGATCGACAAGATTTGATCCGTTGCCTTACGATAAGTTTCAGAGTCGAAAGATGCCCGGTTTTTTGAACGAACGGGCATCTCAAGTTCAAAGTGACCGTTAGGGAGGCTGTGATGCTCAGCTTTCAAAATCGAGGAATGCGGCTGTGTGATCGAGTCTCTCGGCGCGAGGCGCTGCGGGTGGGCGGCTTGAGCGCGTGTGGTTTGTCGTTGCCTCAATTAATGGGACAATCCACGGTCACTGCGGCGGAAGGAGCTGCAACCGCAACGGGTGGCCGAGCGAAATCCTGCATCGTGTTGTTCTTGATGGGTGGTCCGCCACAGCACTCGACGTGGGATCCCAAGCCCGAAGCGCCCGACAACGTGCGCGGCGAGATCGCTCCGATTTCGACCAATGTTACCGGAATGCAGTTTGGCGAACTGATGCCGAGACTGGCTCGGCACGCGGACAAACTCGCTGTGCTACGTGCGGTTTCGACCAACGACAACGCGCACTCGTCGAGCGGCTATTACATGTTGACGGGGCATCCGCACGCGCCGATGAATACCGAGAATGCGAATCCTGGCCCGCCGAATGACTGGCCGAATTGGGGCTCGGTGATGCAACGGCTCAGTCCGCCGCGCGGCCATTTGCCCGCTTCGGTAAGGCTGCCGAATCACATCTTCAACACGGACGGCTCCGTCTGGCCGGGACAGGACGGCGGTTTGTTGGGACGAGCCGCTGATCCGTGGCTCTTCCGCTGTCAGCCGTCTGCCTCCGATTACAAGATCACCGAGTTTCAACTGCCGGACAACTTTCCGCTGCAACGTCTCGCGTCTCGGCGAGATCTCGTGCGGTTGCTGGATCAACAGCAAGAGGCTGCGGCACAGGCAACTCGTGTGCGAACCTTTGATGAGCAGCAAGCTCGGGCTTACGGATTGCTGGCTTCTGCCGCATCACGCGGTGCCTTTGATCTCTCGGCCGAATCGGAACAGACTCGGCAGCGTTATGGCATGTCGCCTTTCGGTCAGAGCTGTTTGTTGGCTCGGCGTTTGGTGGAGGCTGACGTCCGGTTGGTCCAAGTGAATTGGTATCGCGGACCTGACGAGCCAGCAGATAACCCCTGCTGGGATTCGCACTCAAATGAAACGAAGCGACTGCGAGAAGTACTCATTCCACCGACCGATCAAGGCTTCGCGGCGTTGCTCGAAGATTTGTCTGAGCGCGGTCAACTGGATGAGACGCTTATTGTCTGCATGTCCGAGTTCGGTCGCACGCCAAAGTTAAACGGCCGCGCGGGACGCGATCACTGGGGCTCGGTCTTTTCGGCGTCGCTGGCCGGCGGCGGAATTCACGGCGGTGTGGTTCATGGCGCGTCGGATGCACTCGGAGCGTATCCGCGTCACGGACTGGTTCGTCCCGAAGACATCACGGCGACGATGTTTCATTGCCTCGGCCTTTCGTCGGACACCGAGTTCTTCGACAGCCAGAATCGGCCGTACGCAATCAGCCGCGGCCAGGTGATCCAACCGATCATGGCGTGACGTTGTGCCGCACTACTTTTTTGGAAACTGCCGTTCACAGAACGCTCGCCAGTCGGCCGTGAGTTGCTCCCAATTTGTTTGCCACACTGGGTCGAGATGTGGAGCGAGGTCGGTCGAGTTCGCTGCTTCGAGTCGTTGAAACAAGTCGGCCAATCGCGGCTGATAGCGCGGCTCGCTGAGCAGCATTTGCCACAACGTCCCGGCCTGCCAGTAATGGCCGAGCGAAATGCGGCTGCCGTTGCACAACTCACGCAGCGAGACTTGCCCCTTAGCGGACGAAAGACCTTCCGCGACTACTTCATGCAAATTGGCCTGCGGATGAAACTTGAGTTGGAAGTACGTCGCCAGTCCTTCGTGCAGCCACTCGCCGTGACACGGAAACCGCGTCGCTCGGCAGAGGTATCCGTGCAGAAACTCGTGTGTGAAAACTGGCCGCAGAGAACCGTACTCGTCATCCCAGGAAGAGCTGCTGACCCCTTGTAGGGTGAAGCCCGTTGAATCCGGAGCGTCCACCAACACGTTGAGTTGGCGGGCATGTCGTCGGACGAATTGGCGATAATCCACCGCATCCTGAAAGACGACCAGCAGCGGCCCACGAGTTGGCTCGGTGAGGAAGGGCAATTCCTTCCGCACTTGCTTCGCGATCGCGCCACAGTGCGCCGCCAGCCGCTCCAATTCGAGCGATTTGGCGTTTGTCAGCAACTGCACGTCGCGAACTTCCAACGTGCGAAGCGGGACCGCGTCGGTGGGCAGACTCTCAGGAATGTTGATTAACGGTTTGGGGAACGCGACTCGCGCGATCAGCTCTGTCGGCGTGAATTCATTTCGCAGTGCAGGCGTCGGTTCAGACCACAGCGTGTCGATGGTGACCGCCCCTTCGTCGTGCAGACGAAAACCGACGTACCGTACTTTGTCCCAACGTGGAATCCGGCCTTCGCTCCAAATGAACCAGTCCAGCGGTAACAACAACTTCTGCCAGCCGACGTGAGCGATCTCGATGCGTCGCCAGAAGTACGCCTTGCGGTCTTCCTCGATCAGCCGCAACTCCAGTTCGACCGTCGGATGCTCTTTCGCCTCGGCCGCCGAGCGGTGTAACCACACACCGAGCAATTCGACCTTTTGCCAATCGATCGCGATGACGTCGGCATTTGTGACAAAACCTCCGCCCGCTGGAGCGGTCAAGCGAACAGCGCGACCATGCGGCTTGGGATGGCGATCCTCACTCGTCGCCTCATCGGGTTTCCACGCTTCCAAACGCGATTTCGACAGCGGCGTGACCTGATCCTTCAATGGGCCGTCAAACGTCAGCAATTCGCGAGCGAACGCTGTCGAAGACAGTGCGAACCACAGCAGCAGGAGCACACTAACCCGAAGCGCCAGCGAGGGCGAACGCTTCACATGACTATGAAATCGTCTCAAGCAGGCTTGAATCCCGCAGTCATGAATTCGGAGCGTTTTGGAGCGTTCGCCCTCGCTCACGCTTCGGGTTAGTTTGAGGTTGCTCGCCCCGATGATTCCTGACCCAGTCCGTTCGTCATTCGTCATTGGCCACTCAGTTCCATAGAATCTCGCCTCGACTGAATTGCTCGACTTCATCAACTCGCCTACGCGGGATCGTGTTATGTATTTGCGAATGGCCAAACGAGTGCTCCTGGAAACTGACAAGCGGCTGGTTGCCAAGTTTGCTTGGAACATGGGAGTCAAAGGGACGCTGTCGGTGTTGAAGTACAAACGCCGACTGAAACGGGGCGAGTTCTTTCCGCCGTTCTTGTACGTGTCGGTGATCAACTCGTGCAACCTGCGTTGTCAGGGGTGCTGGGTCGATGTTGCGGCGAAGCAGGAAAAAATCAGCCTCGACGCCTGGAACCGGTTGATCCTCGAAGCGAAGGAGATGGGCAACGTCTTCTTCGGTGTGGTTGGGGGCGAGCCGTTCATGCACCCGCAATTGCTGGAGATGCTGGCCGCTCATTCCGACTGCTATTTCCAGGTTTTCACCAACGGCCACTTCATCACCGACGATGTCGCCAAGCAATTGCGTCGCATGGGCAACGTCACTCCGCTGATCAGCGTCGAGGGAACCGAGATCATCAGCGACGAACGCCGAGGCCGGGACGGAGTGCTCAGCAAGACCATGCAGGGGATCGAAGCCTGCTTGAAGAACAATCTGCTGACCGGCGTTTGCACGAGCGTCTGTAAGACGAACATTGACGACCTCGTCACCGAAAAGTGGCTCGATAGGCTGATCGAGATGGGGGTGTTTTACACGTGGTTTCACGTGTATCGCCCGATGGGCCCGGATGCCTGCCCCGACTTGTGCCTGTCTCCGGACCAGCAACTTCAGATCCGCAAGTTCGTCGTCGAGATGCGAGCAAAGAAGCCGATCGCGATCGTCGATGCGTACTTCGACGGCGAAGGGAAAGCGTTGTGCCCGGCAGCAACCGGCATCAGTCACCACATCAATCCCTGGGGCGACATCGAGCCCTGCCCGATCGTCCAATTCGCGAAGGAGTCGATCCACGACACCTCGCGGACGCTCAAAGAAAAGTTCTCGCAATCGGAATTCCTCCGCGACTTCCGCTCGCTCGCCCAAAAGACAACCCGCGGCTGCATCGTGCTCGAACGCCCCGACCTGCTGCATCAGTTGGTCGTGTTGCACGGAGCGAAGGACACGACCGCTCGACAAACCGCGCTGGCCGAGTTGCAAGCGATGACCGTTCGCACCTCGCAGTACAACCCCGGTCACGAGATCCCGGAGAAGAGCTGGGCTTATCGCATTTTGAAGCGATACCTCTTCGCCGACTTCGGCGTCTATGACGGCCACGATCACAGTCAGTCAGCAGCACCGGGCATGCTGCAATCGGAACCGTTAGTCCTCAAATAAGCGATGGCCTCAAACCCCACCGAGCTTGGTTGTGGATTACTCACTCATCCCTGGAAGGAGTTGCGATGAAACTGCGACATCGACGTGCCGCATTGATGTGTCTTTCGATCACGGTGCTGCTCGGCCTGTCGGGCTGGGCGGTCGGTTGGTTTACGCCGACGGAGACGGTGATCACAGAGATCGCTCCCGGCGTCTTCTTCCGCAAGATGGAAACCGAGCCAAAATTTCTCGGCAGCAATCAAGGCTGGGTGATCTTCCAGGATTTCGTCTTGGTCATCGAATCCAGCTTTCCAAATCAAGCGGAAGCGGTCATCAAAGAGATTCGCAAAACGACCGACAAACCGATTCGCTACGTCTTCGACACGCACTATCACGGCGATCATGCCGACGGAAATCCGATCTTCACCAAGATCGGTGCGGCACCCATTGCGTCAGAAAACAGCAAGTTGTTGTTCGAGACAAAAGGGATCGCGGGCTTCCAGAAGTCGCAAAAGGACAACCCGCAGGAATACGGCTCGCTGACCTACGCCCCGCCGTCGATGTACTTCCCGACCAAGTTGGTCATTGATGACGGGACTCAGCGCGTGGAGTTGTGGCATCTCGGTCACGCTCACACAGCGGGGGATGCGGTCGCCTGGTTGCCGAAGCACGGCATCGTCTTCACCGGCGACGCCTGCGTGAACGGCGCGTTCAATTACGCCGGAGACGCGAACACCGAAAGCTGGATCGGCGTGCTCACGAAGCTGCAAGATTTGCCCATCAAAGTCATCTGCCCCGGCCACGGCGAGATGTCCGGTAAAGAATTGCTCGACAAGCAGAAACGCTGGTTCGTCGATCTGCGCGAGGCGATTCAAAAGATGATCGACAGCGGCAAATCGCTCGACGAGATCAAGCAGCACATTGACCTGCCGTTCTACAAAGAATGGACCGGCGTGGAGGCAAAGACTCGCGTCGAGAACATCGAGTTCGTGTTCGGCGAGCTGACCAAGCGAAAGAGCGGATAAATAAAAAAGCCCGGCTTCCCCTCCGAAGCCGGGCCTTCCTCACTTGGTCTCGCGTTAGTCAACAATTGGAACGGCTCACCGACGCGTTACCTGACTCCAAAATTCGGTTTCTGTTACTCGCGGACGACTACCAGTTGTCTTCAACCGCATCGGCATAAAGATCGACGGTGCGACCCGCTTCAAACTGAGCCGGTGGTTCTGACGTGATCCGCAACCACACTGAGTTTCCTTCAAACTCACCTTCCAAACCGATGTGCGGCCCCAACTGATCGTCGTCCGCCATTGTTTGGGCCTGCCAGTAAAAACTATCCACAGCATCAAATGCCGTCATCACTTCTTTGAGATCAAGCATGTAGCGAGAAACCGCTATCTGCCCGTCACGAGCCCCGCCTAAGAATTCTGTATTGGACACAAACAGAGTGACTTCCCACTGCCGATGACCCGCATCGTCATCTTGAAAATGGAAATGACACCCGATCGGTGCCAACAAATCGTCTGAGCGAAACCCACGGCTGATCAAATCTGCCAGCCGCTCAATCCATCGCGGTGGCGTCGCTTCAAGCGGGGCATTCTGATCGAACGAGTCATTGAGTTCGTCGTGTAACATGGCACGCTCCGTTCCGTGGAGTGAATGAGGCCGCTCATTTGTCAGTGGCGGTGAGAGATACCTCTCAATTTTCCTGACGTAGCGATTTTGCGATCAATTCCGATATTGACGGGATGACATAGCAATCTGAATGCCGTCATGTGCCTTTCCGCAAAGCAAAGTTGAGACACCAGTTCTCTGGGCCGGTCGGCAAGGCAATTCATCGGTAACGCAAAATGTGTTCGCAGATCGACATAGTCAAAGCGACTATGTCGCAGGCCGAAATAGTCGTATCTCCCACGCGACCGGTACAGCCGGATGCTCGATGATCAGTGAGCGATACGCCGCGCATCGAAAAAGTAGCGCGAATGATTCATTTTCTGATCACCGGGTGGCGAGTCATCTGGCAGGCCCATCCCAGTGGTCCGGAGGCTCCGCCTCGATCTTCAAATCGAAAAGGTTGAATGACATCGATCTCAAACAACTCACCCAGCTCTGACCGAATTTGATCCTCTGTCACTCGCGGAGGTCCCCAGTCTGTCTGCTCGTTGGGATTACCGCACAGCATCAAAAAACGAGCTTGAGGTGCGGCGAGCCAATCCAGCGTCTCCAGGAAGCCAGACAAATCCAACTTCCTCGCGCAATGAAAACACCCGCGATCGAAGAGGAACGAAAACGTTCCCGCATACGACGACGATTTGGAACCGAGCGAATTGCGAACGTCATTCAAGCAGCACAAGTCTGCGACGATGAAGTTCACTCGAACCCCCGCCTCTGCTGAAAGCGCACGGGCCTGATTTAAGGCAATCGCTGAGCAATCAGCCGCAACAACCTCGAAGCCTTGTTGAGCCAGATAAACAGCATTCGTCCCGGAACCACAGCCGAACTCAAACGCTCGTCCCCGTGGAATGACTCCGTCATCCAAGAATCGAACGAGTTCTCGCTCGACGATTCCTGAGTCCCACGGCGTGTCGCCGGTTTGATAGCGCTGATCCCAGTGAGTGGATTTGGCATCCATACGTGCTTTCTCAATGAGCTATGCGAACAGCGCATCGACATAGCTATCGGGGTTAAACACCTGCAGGTCATCGATCCCTTCGCCAACGCCGATGTATTTCACCGGAATGCCCATTTGCATTCGAATGGCGACAGCGATTCCGCCCTTTGCCGTTCCGTCGAGCTTGGCAAGCACGAGGCCCGTGCATAGCGTCGCTTCGGAAAAATTCTTGGCTTGGCTGAGTCCGTTCTGTCCGGTCGTCGCGTCGAGTACCAACAAACTTTCGTGCGGTGCCCCTTCGATCTTCTTGCCGATGACTCGGTGAATTTTCGTCAGTTCTTGCATCAGGTTCTGCGATGTTTGCAACCGGCCAGCGGTATCGACGATGACGATGTCCTTGCCTGTATTGAGAGCGTGTTCGCAGCCAGCGAAGGCGACACTCGCCGGATCGGTCCCGCTCGGCTTCGTGACGATGTCACATCCGAGTCGTTGGCTCCAGAGAGTGAGCTGTTCAACGGCCGCTGCGCGAAATGTGTCACCGGCGGCGAGCACGACCGACTTGTTTGTGCTCATCAAGAATTTTGCGAGCTTGGCAATCGACGTCGTCTTCCCCGCGCCATTCACGCCGGCCACCAAGATCACCATCGGTTTATTTGATGGCAGCTTGAGTGGTGATAGTGGATTTTCGACATCCCAACTCGAACTGCCATCTCCGCGGAGCAGTGCCTTCAGTTTGTCTTTGACCGTCTGCCAAATGTCATCGATCACGACTGTGCGTCCGAGATGTTTCGCTCGCAATTCGGCCAAGATCGCATCAGCTGCGGCAACACCCATGTCGGTACGAAGCAATCGTTTTTCAAATTCGACCAGCTTCGGTTCATCCAGCAGTTCACCCGCTTTGAGCAGGTCGCGGATATCGGTTTGCAATAGTTGCTTGGTCTTAGCCAAGCCCGCTTTGAGTTTGTCGAAGAAGCCCATAATTCGCTCGTTGCAGAGTGTCGAGTTCAAAAAAGAAAAACCGCCAAGACACCGAGGTCGCCAAGAGTTGTTCTCTCCGCGTCCTTGGCGTCTTGGCGGTTCAATCCGATATTTGTGTTACCGAATCCGCAAGCGTTTGCGGTCAGTTTCCAGAAGAACGATCTTTCGCAGGCGGTGTGACTTCGGTGTGACTTCGACGTACTCGTCGTCCTCGATGTATTCCAGCGCCATTTCCAGGGACATGTCGCGGGGCGGTTTGAGAATGATGTTCTCGTCGTTGCCCGCGCTACGCATGTTGGACAGTTTCTTCTCTTTGATCGGGTTGACGACCATGTCGTTTTCTCGCGAGTTCTCGCCGACGACCATGCCCTCGTAAACCTCGTCGCCCGGCTTGACGAACATGTCCGTCCGCTCTTGCAGTTTGAACATCGCAAAGCCAACCACTTTGCCGTTCTCTTGAGAGACCAGCACGCCGTTGGCTCGGTGCGGCACGTCGCCCTCGCACGGCTTGTAGCACTCGAAACGATGGTTGATGACCGCCTCACCCTTCGTCGCATTGAGCAACCGCGTCCGCAAACCGATGAGGCCGCGAGCCGGGATCGAGAACGTCAAGTGCGAGATCCCGTTATCGCTGGCGGTCATGTCAATCATCTGTCCTCGCCGACCACAGATTGGTTCGATCACCGAGCCCACACTGCTGGTGGGGACATCGATCGTCAACGTCTCAAACGGCTCATGCTTCTGGCCATTGATTTCTTTGATGATGACCTGCGGTTTGCCGACGGAGAGTTCGTAACCTTCACGACGCATTGTTTCGATCAGCACCGACAAGTGCAGAATGCCGCGACCCGAAACGAGGAATTTCTCTTTCGTGCCCGCTTCTTCGACTCGAAGTGCGACGTTGTGTTCCAACTCGCGGTCGAGCCGATCGCGAATGTGCCGGCTGGTGAGAAACTTGCCGCCGTCCTTGCCGGCCAGCGGTGAGTCATTGATCGTGAAGAGCATCGACAGCGTCGGCTCATCAACCGTGATTCGCGGCAGCGCTCGCGGCGTAAAGCGATCACAAACGGTGTCACCAATTTCCGGAGTCGGCAACCCGATCAAGGCGACGATATCGCCCGCTTCCGCCTTCTCAACGTCAACGCGGCCGAGCTTGTCGAACAGATTCACTCCGACCACTTCGCCATTCACCTGCGAACCGTCGGCCTTCATCACACAAATTTTTTGGCCTTTGACCACGCTACCGCTGCTGATGCGTCCGGTCGCGATACGGCCGACGTATTCCGACCACTCCAGTGACGTGACCATCATCTGCAACGGGCTGTCGGGATCGACGATCGGGCCAGGAATGAATTCCAACACTTTGTCGAGCAGTGCGGTCACATCGAACGTGCGGACCATCGGATCGTCAGTCGCATAACCTTCGCGGCCGGAAGCAAACACGTACGGAAAGTCGAGCGTGTCGTCATCGGCACCGAGTTCGACGAACAGATCGAAGACCTCGCTGAGCACTTCTTGTGGACGGCAGTCAGTCCGGTCGATCTTGTTGACCACGACCAACGGCTTGAGTTTTCGCTCTAGCGCCTTCTTCGTGACGAACCGCGTTTGCGGCTTCGGGCCTTCAAACGCATCGACCAAAACCAGCGCTCCGTCGGCCATGCCGAGGACTCGCTCGACCTCGCCACCGAAGTCGGCGTGGCCTGGCGTGTCCATGATGTTGATCTTCACGCCCTTGTAGTTCACCGCGATGTTCTTCGCGAGAATTGTGATGCCGCGTTCGCGTTCGAGGTCATTCGAGTCGAGGATGCAATCCTGCGTCAGTTGCGACTCACGGAACTGCCCACTCTGCTTGAGCAGCGCGTCAACAAGCGTCGTCTTGCCGTGGTCAACGTGCGCGATGATGGCGATGTTGCGAATATCCTGCCGTCGGCGAGGAGCGTCGGGCACGATGGCGTGATCATGATTGTGGGGCAGTGAAGACACTTTGAGCGGGCGATCCAAGGTCGCTGAAGAGGACATTTCAATTCAGTTCAGTGGGAGATAAGAAACAGAATGCCAAACAGTGGCAGGCTCGTGGGGGGCGGGGAGTGTAGCAATCGTCCGCCAGACCCGAAAGACGTCGTCCGGCCGGCGCGAAGCGGGGGATTATCATGTTGGCCGCGTGGCAAAGACAAGCGGAAAGTCAAAATGAATCTCTAGGATTGGCCAACAATACACTCGAAACTCATCGAAATTGCGGGCGAGCACGACTGTCCGGCACCGCCTTGACGGTCTTTGGACAGCACACCTATCATCGTCCACCTTTTTGAAATCTTGCAAATTTTCGCCGGAAAGACCGTCAATGAAGCCCGAACCGATGCAACATGCCAAAGCCCTGCCGAACTCCACCGCGCCAATCGTGAAGTGGTTTGATCAGCACGGCAATACGGCGACAGCTATCGTCTGCGTGGCGATGATCGGTGGGGCGATTTGGTTTTCTTATTACCGCACGACATCTGGCCGCAGTGAGCAGGCATGGGCGCGGTACAGCCAAGCTCGTTCGGCTGAAGACTTTGCGGGAATCGCCGAAGATTATCCCGCGACTGACGTCGGAGCCTGGGCGCGATTCAACGAAGGGGAACGGTTGCTGGAATCGGGCATCTCGCTGATGTTTACCGATCGGGAAGCCGGACTTGGCGATCTCAAAAAGGCCGATGAAGCCTTCCGCAAAGTGCTCAGTTCCAGCGGTGCTTTGGCGGTGACGCGAGAACGTGCTCAATGGTCATTGGCTAAATCGACTGAGACGCAGTCGGATGCGGACACAACTCAAGCAATCACGGCTTACGAAGTGTTTCTGAAAGAATTCCCCAAGACCACTTACAAGGCTGCTGCGGAAGAGCGCATTGAGTCACTGAAGTCGGGTCGCTCAAAAGATTTTTACGCTTGGTTCCACAAGCAAAAACCAAAGCCGCCTGACCGAACGAAACCGAAGGATGGCCTTCCAGCCGGGCATCCGTCGATTGAAGAGCCCTCAAAGGAGATCCCCGACGAGGGTGACACCTCGGCGAGTACTGATAAGAAAGTCGATGCAAAGTCGGACGACAAGCCGTCTGCGCAAAAGCCTGAGGCGAGTGACGCACCAGCAGAGAAGCCCAACGAGGCCGCGAAACCGAAGGACGATGCCGAGAAGCCGAAGTCGGAAGCCGATCCGAAAGAGCCGAAGGGGGAGAGCAAGGACGCCCCGGCTGAGTCGAAATGAGTGACTCACAATCCGCCGGACGGAAGTCGCAGGTTGAGGACGTGGTGGAATCGCCGAGTCCCGATCTTGAAGACCTTTCGCTAGATGACGCGGAAGACCTTTCCGCAGGGGCTGCCGATCAAGCAGCGGCGATCGTACTCTCGCATGAACCGGTGCGTTTGATCGTCGAGGCTCGAGCGCATGGCTGGCGTGTGGACCATTACCTTTCCCGCCTCTTTCCCAATTACAGCCGAGCCTTGTTTCAACGGGCGATCGAGCAGAAATCGGTTTTGCTCAACGGGCTGGCAGCGAAGACGTCGCGGCGATTGCGTGTGAATGATGTGCTCGACGTCCGCTTGCCAGAACTGCCCGACAACAGCCTGCCGCCGGAAGACATCCCGCTGGAGGTCGTGTTCGAGGACGATGTTCTCGTCGTCATCAACAAGCCGGCCCAGATGATTACGCATCCTGGCAAAGGACATTATCGGGGCACGCTCGCCGGGGCGTTGCAGTTTCATTTCGATCAGCTCAGTAACGTCGCGGGCCAGTTACGTCCGGGGATCGTGCATCGGCTCGACAAGGACACGACGGGCGTCATCGTCATTGCCAAAAACAATCAGGTGCATTGCCGATTGAGCGAGCAGTTTGAGGCCCGCACGACGGTGAAGGAATACCGCGCGATCGTCTGGGGCGAGCTGTCGCATGACACTGGGATCATCGACACTTTCATTCACATCAACCCGAAGGCTCGCGAAAAGATGCAGGTGTGCGAACCCGTCGGCAACGCTCGGCAAGCGGTCACGAATTACGAAGTGCTCGAACGCTTTCGGGGGTTCACGTACGTTCGGCTGCTGCCGAAAACCGGCCGCACGCATCAGCTTCGAGTTCACATGGCTCACCTCGGACACCCGATTGTTTCCGACGATCTTTACGGCGGCTGCAAGTGTTTGCGTGTCGCTGATATTGACGGCTCCGTCGAACAGGCCGAGCGGGAAACGCTGCTGTCTCGCAAGTCAGATGCCGCCGCCAAGAAGTCCGGTTTTGATTCGGTCATCGATACGCTCCCCGACGTCTTGATTCGCCGACAAGCACTTCATGCGTTCCGGTTGAGCTTTTCTCATCCGGAGAGTGGAATACCGCGAACGTTTGAAGCGCCGCTGCACGCGGACATGCAGGCGACGTTGGAGGCGCTGCGACAGCAAACAAAGCAAAGCGGCGAAACCGCCACCAAAACTAACCCGAAGCGTTAGCGAGGGCGAGCGCTTCACCGGACTGTGAATTCAAAGCGTCTTGAAGCCTCCGCCCTCGCTAACGCTTCGGGTTACATCGCCGGAAGTACGAATCACCGAACAAGGACCAAATCTCATGAAGCTCGCCAAAGTTCGTCTGGCTGATGGGTCGATTCGCCTCGCCAGTGTTGAAGATCAACAAATCAGTTTGCTGGATCTCACACGGTCAGCCGCGATTCACAGTCTTGCGGACATCCTGCATTCGGAGAATCCCGTCGCAACGGCTCAGCAATTGATCGATGAGACTTCTGAGCCGCTTCCGGTCGGTGTCGTTCGATTTTTGGCTCCGATTGACACTCAAGAAGTTTGGGCCGCCGGTGTCACCTACAAACGGAGCCAGGTCGCTCGCATGGAGGAGTCGGAATCAGGAGCCTCGCATTACGACAAGGTCTACACGGCCCCGCGTCCCGAGATTTTCTTCAAAGGGAACGCACGGCGAGTCTCCGGGCCGGGCGAGCCGGTTCGCGTGCGGTACGACAGCAACTGGTCGGTCCCCGAACCGGAATTCACGTTGGTCGCTTCTCCGAAAGGAAAGTTGGTCGGCTATACGATCGGCAACGACATGTCGGCACGCGACATCGAGGGAGAGAACCCGCTCTATTTGCCACAAGCGAAGGTCTACAACCAGTGCTGCGGACTCGGCCCGTGCATTCTGCTGGCCGATCAACCGCTCGACCGCGATGCGACGAAGGTCAAGCTGTCGATTCACCGAGCCGGTCGCGAAGTGTTTCGTGGCGAAACACACGTCGGCATGATCGTTCGCGGCTTTGACGAGTTGATCGGTTGGTTGACTCGCGAGAACGACATTCCGGAGGGAGCGTTTCTGCTCACGGGAACCGGAGTTGTTCCTCCAGATGACTTCTCACTGGAGGAAGGGGACAGCGTCTCGATTGAAATCACGGGGATCGGGACGTTGACGAATCCGGTGGTGAAGAGTGCGAAGCCGGTTTGAGAATATATTCCAAGTGGCTGCAAACGAGATTTTTTAGGCGAGCCGGGCGGCGTCAGCCCCCCCCGGACAAAACAGCAAGCGGATGAGTCCGGGGGCTAACGCCGCCCGGCTCGCCAAAGAGGTTTTAGTAGAGGACACACAGTGGCAGCCAAGGCATGGGGCGGACGGTTTCAAGGGGCAACGGACGCTCGCGTCGAACTGTTTACGGAGTCGATCAGCTTCGACCACCGATTGGCCGACGCGGACATCACCGGCTCGCAAGCGCATGCGCGGATGTTGGCAAAAGTCGGCTTGCTAATGACGTCCGAAGCCGAGCAGATCGTCGCGGAGTTGGAAGACATTCGCGGCGTGATTGCTCGCGGTGAGATGCCGTTCAAGACGGAACTCGAAGACATCCACATGCACATCGAAAGCGAGCTGATTCGCCGCCTCGGCGATGTCGGTCGCAAGTTGCACACAGGCCGCAGCCGCAACGATCAGGTCTCGACCGATCTGAAGCTGTATGTGCGCGATGCGATCGCTCACATCGACGAGTTGCTCGTCAATTTGCAGCGGGCGTTCCTGTCGCGGTGCGAGCGAGATCTCGACGTCGTTCTTCCTGGATACACGCATTTGCAGCGTGCGATGCCGGTGCTCGCGCCGCACTTCTGGCTGGCGTATTGCGAGAAGTTCGAGCGTGACCGGGAACGGCTGTCCGATTGTTTGAAGCGGGTGAATGTCTCGCCGCTGGGAGCCGCCGCGTTGGCGGGAACTTCGCTGCCGATTGACCGGCATGAGTCGGCGCGGTTACTGGGCTTTGCAGACGTCGCGCGAAACAGCCTCGATGTCTCCAGCGATCGTGATTTCATGCTGGAGTTTGTCTTTGACCTGTCGCTGATCGCAACGCATCTCGCCTCGTGGTCGGAAGAGTGGATCATTTGGTTCTCGACGGAGTTCGGCTTCTTGAAGTTGCCGGAAGCATTCACGACCGGCTCATCGATTATGCCGCAGAAGCGGAACCCGGATGTGCTCGAATTGATTCGAGGCAAATCGGCGCGGGTCATGGCGTCGGTGACGCAGTTGCAGTTTCTCGTGAAGGGGCTGCCGATGGCCTACAACCGCGATCTGCAAGAAGACAAGGTCGCGCTGTTCGCCGCGTATGACACCACTGCCGCGTGCTTGGAGTTGGCCGCACCGCTAGCTGCTCAAGCGGAGTTGCAGCAGGAACGCATCGCCGCACGGCTCGAAGAAGGATTCCTCGACGCAACGATGCTGATGGAATACTTGATCGGCAAGGGTGTGCCGATGCGGTCGGCTCACGAGACGGTCGGCAAGTTGGTTGCATTGTGTGAATCGCGCAAGTGCCGTTTATCGGATGTGCCGCTGTCAGATTTGCAGGGAGCGTGCGACAAAATCACCGCCGACGTGAGCGGAGTTCTTGGCACAGCGAACGCGGTCGCCGCGCTGCGGAGCTTCGGCTCCGGCGGTCGCGAGCCAGTTTTAGAGCAGATTCGATTCTGGACCGAGCGGCTGAAATAAGCGGTTCACACTAGCCCGACGCGCAAGCGAGGGATGTTCGCCACCATCCCTCGCGTGCGCGTCGGGCTAGTGTCGGCTGCTCGGTTGACGCGTTGTTTTCTCAATCGACAAACACGAACTCATTGCTGCACATCAGGACGCGGGCCAACGCGGACCATGCCTTGAGTTCCACTTGGTCGGGCGGTGTCTTCAACTCCGCGAGCTGCTCGCGGTATTGCTTCAGGAACTCGGCACATTCCTGTTTCTCGTCAGAAGTCGGTGGGCGGTTCCAGGCGATCTGGTATGCGGCGGCGAGTCGAGCATGCTCGTCAGACGCAACCGCGATTGCTCGCGCGGCGAATTTGGTCGATTCGGCGTGCGCGAGCGGGTCGTTCATGACGAACAACGCTTGCAGCGGCGTCGTACTGGGGAGCCGCGAGCCGGTACTGGAACTCGGATCGGCTCCGTCGAAGAGGGCCAGATACGGGTGCTTCTTCAGTCGTTGTTGCATCAGGTAAATGCTGCGGCGACGTGTCTCGTACGCGGCGACAAACGGATTGTGCTGCGTCCAACCCCAGGTGTGCTGAGGCGGAAACGGGTGCGTCCCCGCTGGCGACTCGTCGAGGTCGCCTCCGACGAAGAGCAACGTGTCGCGAATGGATTCGGCATCCAGGCGGTAACGGTTGAACTTCCAAAAGAGATCGTTGCTCGGATCGAGTTGGAGGTTCTTGGCCAGCGCGGGACCGTGTTCCAAACCGCTGGCAAGCTGCCACGACTGCGACAACAGAATCAGCTTGTGCATCGTCTTCACCGACCAGCCGCTGTCCACGAAACGGCTCGCGAGGAAGTCGAGCAGTTCGGGATGTGTCGGAGCCTGCCCACGAGTCCCGAAATCGTTCGGTGTCCCCACGATCCCTCGACCGAAATGAAATTGCCAGAGGCGATTCACCATCACCCGCGCGGTGAGTGAGTTTTTTCCGCTTGAGTCCGACACCCACTCGGCGAGTTGCAATCGACCGCTGGTGGCGGCGTCCTTCGGTAGTTCCTGCCCACCGAGGATCGCCGGGAAGTGTCGCGGTACTTCATCGCCGAGTCGTTTCGGTTCACCCCGCAACTGCAGCTTGGTGTTGGCGGGTTTGCCATCGGCGACGGCGTAGGCATCGTGGATGGCCGGTGCATCCGCGACGACTGTCGTCCGTTTCTTGCGAGCCTCAGCCACAGCCTTCACGGCCGCATCGACGGCGGCTTTCTTGTCGGGACCATCGGGCAACTTCTTCGCTTCGGCGTCGGCAGCTTCCAACGTCTTGATCTCGCCGTCGATCGCCGCGAGTTTCTCGCGATGCGGGGCCAGCAGAGCGTCGATCTCCGCCGGAGTCATCAGCGGCACAAAGTCCGCCGGCTTCTTGTCGGCCTCGGCTCCGGGGAAGGGATATCGCGTGCTCTCGAAGATGCCGTACAAGCCGTAGTAGTCGCTCATCGTGAAGGGGTCGAACTTGTGGTCGTGGCAACGAGCACACGAGATGCTCGATCCCAGAAACGCGCGTCCCATATTGTCGATCGTGTCTTCGAGCGTGAGATGATGCTCGCCCATGCGGCTGCCGCCGAATCGCCGCGCGATCGCCAGATAACCGGTGGCGGTGATCCGATCGAAACGCTCGGCTTCCGTACCGCCGGGGAGTAAGTCACCAGCAATCTGCTCGCGCAGGAATTGGTCATACGGCATGTTTTTGTTGAACGCGCGAATGACCCAATCGCGATATCGGTGAGCTTGCGGCACCGGATAATCCGAAGCATTGCCGCAGGTGTCGGCGTATCGAACCACGTCGAGCCAGTGACGGCCCCACCGCTCGCCGTATCGCGGCGAATCGAGCAGACGATCAACGACCTTTTCAAATGCCTGCGGCGACGTGTCCGCCAGGAAGGCGTCCATTTCGGCCGGCGTTGGCGGCAGTCCGGTGAGGTCGAACGTCACCCGTCGCAACAGCGTCCGCGCATCGGCTGCGGGAGCCGGAGTCACGCCGGCCTCTTCCATTCGGCTCAGGATGAAGTGATCGACGGCATTGCGGGGCCAATTGGAATTTCGCACTTTCGGAAAGGCTGGATCTTTGACCGGCTGATACGACCAGAATTTGCGTCCCTCTTCGAGACTCATCCCGTACTTGGGCCGAGCGTTCAATTCCTCAACCTGACCGACTGCCGCCTTGCGCGGATCGACCGCTCCGTTCTTGACCCACGCTTCCAAGTCCGCGATCTGTGTGTCGGTCAGTTTCTGTTTCGGCGGCATCCGCAAGTCTTTGTCCGTTTGCCGCACCGCGAGAATCAGCAGGCTTTTGTCGGGATCGCCGGGGACGATCACCAGCCCGGAGTCTCCCCCGCGCATCCAGTCGTCACGCGAGTCGAGCAGCAAACCGCCCTGTCGCTTCTTGCTGTCGCGGCTGTGACATTCGGAGCAATGCGTCACCAGAATCGGCCGGATCTTCTTCTCAAAGAATTCAACCGCCTCGGCGGAAGGCTCGGCCGCAGGAATCGCACTCGTTCGGCCAGCCAGCAGCAGGCACACCAGCCCCGCGATCAGCGACTTCACGTTGGTTATCGAGTTCATCACGAACACACTCCTGGAGGGCTGCATCAAAGATAACGCGGTAAAGCCGCAACGAAAGTAACCCGCAGCGTCAGTGAGGGCGAACGCTCCCAAACGGGGAATCAATGCTTCATACTAGAAGCGCAAGCGAGTGATTGCGGCCAACTTCCCTCGCTTGCGCTTCTAGTATGAAACAGCCTGCCGGGAATTCTCCCCGACTCATGAATAATCTCGGCTAGCCCCCT
>JANNDA010000494.1:0-2251 GCA_031387195.1 Planctomyces sp.
GCGGAGCTTGATGACTGGAAAACTCTTTTACAGAACTGTCTGCTCGCCGCCGGCGGCCTTTCAGGTCAGCAACCACCGCAATCTCTCGAACTCAAGCCGATGTTTTCAGCTCAGCCCTTTGAGTTCGATCCTGTCCCGAAACGAGACGCTCGCTTTCACGATGCGTACAACGGTGGAGTGAACCCGGAAGCGTTCCTCTATGACGAGCGATTTGCTCCACAAGACAAAGTGCTGATGCTGTTCTACAAACGGCTGCGAGAAATCGACGTCCCCGAAATGCTGGCTAGCATCATCCACCAGACACCCGGTAAACCGTGGAAGTTTTATCGAGACATGTCCCGCCAACTCTGGGACGAAGCTCGTCATTCGATGCTCGGCGAGGTCGGCTTCGTCAGCCAAGGAATCGACTGGTCCACGATCCCGATCAACTTCACTTGGTCGCTGAACCTCAACACGCAACTTACCCCACAGGAGCGTCACGCCGTCCTATTTTTCATCGAGCAAGGCTTAATGCCGCGCAATGGCAGACGTTTTGAATGGGAAGTCGCGCAAGCATCGGGCCAACCGCTGGCAACACTGTTCCAAGACTTCGACTGGGCCGACGAGGTGCTGCATTCGCAAATCGGCCGCGAGTGGTACGTCCCGGGCTTCACCAATCTGCAAGCCGCGCTCGATTACGGAGACCGCTGTTGGTCCAAGGTCATGAGCCACTGGCGTCGGTATCTCGACGAGGGCCAAACTCAACATCTCAATTGGTGGCCGGACCTGTACCGCAGGGCCTGTGCCTATCGAGGCTCAACGCCCGACGCGGCGACACTCACTTACAACACCACCTACGAAGAGGTCCGCGCCGATTTGAAGTCGATCACCGGTTCGGCATAGCCACCGACGAAATCGTTCTATCGGCGGTTAAAGAGGGATGTCGGTCGAAACCCGCTGGCTTTCGATGCTGCCACAGGGCGATTGACGATCGGCTGCTCGTAAACCGGCTCTTGCGGAGAGCACGCCTGACAGTTTGGAACCTTGCACTGTTGGCTGTTGCAAACAACGTTTTGAACGGACGGCTTGTTGGCCGAACGATTGACCTGCGGCACTTCGGCTGACACCGGTCGAATTTTGGAAGTCGTCTGAGGCTTCTTTGGTTCAAAACGCACCGTATCCATATTTGTTGGTTGAACCGCCGCTGGTGACTCCTTTACGAGCATCGACTGCATCCGCTGAACCTCAGCCCGAAGCTCAGCGACTTCACGCTCTTTACGTCGCAGTTGCTCTCGCTCCGAGAGTTCCTCAGTGACCGCGCGACTATTCGCCAAAGACTCAATCGCCTTTTGCAGTGAAGCCGCTTGCTCACGAAGGTGGAGTAATTCTGCATCTTGAGCATTGAGGCCATTGGCCGGTTGTCGTTGATCGGGATTGAACCGAGCCTTGGCCAAGGTCCACAGAACTTGGCAATCACATCGGGCGGAGAGTTGTTGCTGTGTGCCAACTTGCCGGGTAAGAACCTTGCCGTGTTTCGGATCGATCCGGAAACCGGTGCTTTGAAATCTGTCGGCGCGCCGGTCTCAATACTGTCGCCATCGTGCGTCATGTTACTGCCATAACACGAGCGTCATTAGTGGCCGATCCAGCGACGGCGGATTCGGCTCAACCAGGAACGCCAGCGAGTTGGCCGTTTGGCGCGAATGCGTTCGCCGTTGATGAAGCGGAGCAGATCATCGGCAAACGCTTCGACGGAGTAATACCGTTCGTCTGGATTGCGGCGGATCGCGGTGAGGATGATCGTTTCGAGATCGCGGGGAATGTCGCGGTCGATCTTGCGTGGAGCCAGCGGCTCTGTCTTGGCGATCTTGTCGATTAGCCCTTTGCGGTTGGCAGCCTCGAACGCAGGGCGACGAGTTACGAGTTCGTACAACGTGATGCCCAGCGAGTAGAGATCGCTGAGTTCATCGAACCAGCCACTGAATCGCTCGGGAGCCATGTAACGCAGCGTGCCGGCGACGGAACGCCACTCACGCTCCGTCGGCGGGTCCAATGGTTGAGCGAGTCCGAAGTCAGAGACCCACACACGCCCTGCGGCGTCGAGCATCAAATTGCCGGGCTTGATGTCGTTGTGTAGCACGCCTTGACGATGTGCGTAACTCAGCGCCTTCGCCACTTGTCCGGCAATTCTGGCGAACAGTTTCCATGAGTTCTGTCGCAACCCGCGTGCGGACATTCCGGAAGAGATCGCCCGCAGTGCGGCTGCCGAATC
>JANNDA010000587.1:0-2771 GCA_031387195.1 Planctomyces sp.
TCGGGACAAGCGGCAGTGACGCTGCTGATCCCTTCGGGTGCGGCGATGAGCGACAGCACTTTGACTTTCGGAACGCCCCAACGACTCAATGCTTGCAGCGCGGCGATCGCCGATCCGCCGGTGGCGAGCATCGGGTCGAGGATCAGTGCGACATCGACCGGTCTGTGATCGGGCAGCTTGCAGTAATACTCAACTGGCAGAGCGGTCGCTTCGTCGCGATACAGGCCCAGATGCCAGACCTCCGCCTCCGGCAGCAGATTGAGCAGCGGATCAACCATGCCAAGCCCCGCTCGCAAAATTGGCACGAGGCCGATTCGCTGCGACAACCGCTGCGCGTCGGCGCGAGTCAGCGGCGTTTCAATCTCAATCGTCTGTGTGCAAAGATCGCGTGTCGCTTCGTAAGCCAAAAGGCTCGCGAGTCGTAGCACAAGCCGACGGAATTCATCCGGCGGAGTTGCCTTATCGCGCAGCGTGGCGAGGTGATGTTGAATCAGCGGGTGAGCGACTTCGTGGACTGCGGGCATAATCGAACCTCAACGACGACGCCGGCGGGTACTCGCAAAAAGCTCTTTGAGTGGCAGTTTGAAACCGGGCAAGACGTCGCCGCCATCGAGCGATTGGTTGGAGCGCAAATGTTGGCAATCGGTCGGCGAAGTGTAGACGTCAGCGGTGTTCGTCGTCGGATCAACGATCCACGCCAACCGACATCCCGCTTCAAAATACTCAGTCAGCTTGCGATCAATTTCAGCGGTCGAATTGCTGTCGCTGAGAACTTCGACAGCCAGATCAGGAAACAAGCTGGGAATTGGAGACGTCGGAAACTCGCCACTCGGAATTTGGTCCCACGAAATAAACGTGACATCAGGAATTCGGACAAGGCGAGGTCGAAGCCGCAGCATCCCGTCTGCTCCCAAAGCGACACCGAGGTCGTGATCTTTGAGAAAGTCCCAAAAGAAGTGAGCGATGAACGATGCCAGCAACGCTTCTCTTGCTCCCATTCCCTTCTCCACCAAGACGCCATCCACGAGTTCAAACAACCGGTTCTCAGTCGCCTCAATCCGAATCACATCTTTCTCCGTGGCGCGACCGGGTGCGGGGCGGAAACGAACTCGGCTGGGACTAATCCCGCCGAGTTCTTCAAAGAGGTCCGCAAAGGTTTGAACGTCCGCGAAAGCTGTGGGCATGAGAGTGCTCCGAGTCTTTCCCGTGATGATGCGACACTACTTCGCCGCTTGAGTGTTCCACTCGTCGAGCATCGCTTGAATGCGGGCCTTGTTGAAATCGGCAGGGATCGGCTCGTCGTGGTTTTGGAGCAAATCATCGACCGTAACATTACCGGCAGGCACACCGTCTCCGGGAACGTCCACGCCAGCGGTCCACACGATTGCGTTGAGGATCAACTTGCGAAACTGGTTGTTGCCCCAGTTCCAATGGACGTGCCCGCCGGAGCAACCGAAGCCTCGGCCACCGTCAGCTCGCTGCGTGGCCCAGGCCATGTGTTGCGGCTCTTTGTTTTCGAGCACCGCCTTGCGGACGTGTGGATTGCCGCTGTGCGGGCCGTCGCCGCGACTGAGCGATTCTTTCGGTGGCATGTCAGTCAGGATTGGCGTGACACCTTCCATCTTCTCACGGAATCGCATGTGGTAGTACCACTCATCGTTCGTCGCGAACGGCTTCACGCCGTTGGTTGTCGGGTGCTTGGGGAATTGCTTGTAGTTGGCCACCCAGTGCGGGTTCACCGACCAGTTTGGCTCGAAGTACCCGCCGGTCCAGTCGATGAAAGCTTCGCCCGGTTTGCCGATGGTGGTCTCGACGCCGTAGTGAATGCAGACAATCCCCGTTCCCTTCTTCGTCAGCGAGGTCAGTTCATCGAGATGCGCGTTGAAAGGATGACCGCCACCGCCGTCGGAGTAGATGATGATTGTGTTCGCGGCCGCGAGAACTTCCGGCTTCGGCCAGCCGTCATTCTTCAGCGAATGCACCTTTGCCTCGACGAGGCCGCTCTCATTGAGCAACTTCGCCAACAGCGAGCAGCCTGACAGATGGTCGTGAGCACCAAAGCCGTGACTGGGATTTCCTGCCAACAGCAGGGCTTGCTTCTTGGCACCCTGAATCTTGTCGTTGCCTGCGGCTCCCGAAGTGCTGGCTTTGGCCTTGGCTTGTTTGATCTTGATGTTGCGGAACTGCACTTTCATCGCCGGGCCAGCATGAAGTTGCAGGGCGAGCACCCCCTTCTCGCGGCGTTCGGTGTCTTCATCAGTGCAGTCAGCGGTCGCCACGTCGTTGATGAAGTGCTGGAAGTGAAAACCCTTGGCGGCGATGCGGTAGGTGTTCCAGTCTTCCTTCTTGATCTTGGCTTGAATCTCCTTCGTGTCACCGACTGAGCCGACGACTTCGACAGCGAACTTGCCATCTTTCTTCTTCAACACGGTCTTCTGGCCGCGATTGCAGAGGATGCCGCGAAACCGCTCACCGTAGAGAATGCCGGAGTAGGTATCGCCCGCCTCGAAATCGCCCTGATAGCCACCGATGACCCACTTCTCCTTGGGCACTTCAAAGCTGCGGTACTGAATGCCAGAGTTGCCGTTGATGATTTTGTATTCGAGCGTCAGCTCGAAGTCAGCGGTCTCACCCTTGCGCCAAATGATGAAGGTGTTTCCCTTCGTCGGCTTATCCGTCGTCGTTTCGCCGGTGATGCAGCCGTCTTCGACGCGCCAGAAATCAGGATTGCCGTCCCAACCGTCGAGCGTCTTGCCGTCAAAGATCGTTTG
>JANNDA010000599.1:0-2176 GCA_031387195.1 Planctomyces sp.
TTCATCAGCGGTCAACGGGATCATGTACTCCGCGCCGGCCAAGAACATCCACTGGCCACCGGAGTAAACTTTGCCAACTTTCGGGCTGACACCGCGGTACTGGAAACCTCGGAACGATTGGAAACCACCGGCGAAGTAACGCTCAAAGATTGGCGTATCTTCACCGGTCCACGCGGCAGACATGCCCAACGAAACGATGTGACGTCCACCGCCATCGGGCCGTTTGTAGACCTCGAAGTATTGATGTGCTTCGCCGTCAACTCGCGGGTAAGTAAACGTTCCGAAGGCCTGCTCAAAGCCCGCCACGAGATAATGGCCTTCGCCGGGGAGGAACTGCGAATCACGTGTGTCGTGAGCCACGCCAATGCGTGCCGACGACAGGAATGTATTGCCCACCGCACGCTGCAAAATGTCCGGTGTCGGTTGGGTCGGATTACCCAGCTCAATGGACTCCGCTCGCAACGAGCCGAGGATCGAGAGCTCTTGAGTCAGTTGTCGTCCGCCGTTGATGCGGCCACCTAATCGTTCTTCTGTCCAATCGCGATAGAACCGCTTCCAATAGAAACCGCTGACGCCAACGCTGTAGTCCGAATCGAGGAAATAGGGGTCCGTCCAACTCACGAGATAACGGCTGACAATATTCCCCGGAACGGCTTCCGCACGGAATTGTTGTCCGGCACCACGAAACGCCGTGCCATTGCGGAAGTCATCAAAGCTGGTCGGGAATCGTGTGATGTCAAAATTGTTTTCTTGCAACACGATCGAGCCGACCAAGCCGGAGTTGCTGTTCACGCCAACGCCGAACGACAGACTGCCGGTTTGCGCCTCGGTCACGCCATATTCAAGATCTAACTGAGCTGGTGGCGGTGCAAAGATCAACGGGTCTGTCGCACCACCGCCAAACGGTTGAGTCGCTGGGTCCGACTGAGCCAACATAAACTGTGTGGTGTCCAGCGTTGATGTCGCTGAGGTTTCCTCCGGGCTTTGGCCTCGAATCGCTCGGCTGGTTTGCGCGAGCTGTGATCGATTCTTCGGTTGCTTGTCTTCCACCTTCGAGATGTTGACGCTGGGACCACTCGGCCCGGCTCGCTCGAAGAGTTGTCCTTCTAAACGGCGTTTGCTCTGAGCGATCTTTTTCGGATCAGCGAGATCACCCGGATGCGTCAGCACTCGATGTCGGACGGCTGCTTCTCGCGTGTGTGGATAGTCTCCGCCGATATGCACATTGACGTGCCGGATCGTGTAGACCTGATCTTCATTCACTTGATAGACGAGGTCCATCGTCCCTGGTTCTTCCAAGAATCGCGGAATCGGTTCGACGTTCGCGAATGTGCGTCCGAGCTTTCCGTAGCGATCCTTGATGACTTCAACGTCCTTGTTCATGAGCCGCGCGTTGTATTGGTCGCCGGATCGCAGCTTCATGTCCGACGAGAGTTCGTCGGTGGAAAAGATTTGGTTCCCCTCCATGATCAAGTTGCGAATCTGGAATCGTGGGCCTTCTTTGATGCGGTAGGTGACGATCGCGTGAGCCGACTTGAAGCTCAACGGATTGAGCGGGTGCTCGTTGATGTCCACTTCCTTCTCGATTTCAGCGTCGAAGTAACCCAGGCTGTGGTAGTACTGCTTGAGCGATGAGACATCGTCCGGCAGAAGCTCCGGCTTGTACTTCCCCAGGAACGCGAGTCCGAACAGCGCGGGTTTTTGCGTGAGCTTCGTTTTCAGCAACGCTGCGGAGAAAGACTCATTGCCGTCGAATTTCACCGCACCGACGATGACCTTCGGACCTTCCAGGATGTCGAAGATCACTTGCCGGTCTTCTCGCTGATTTCCTTTGAGCAAATTGACCTTCGTGTAGGGAAAGCCTTTGGATTTGTAGTGCTCTTCAATCCGGCGAATCGCCTCACGATTGACGCTCACATCGAAGGGGCTTCCTTCGCGCAAGCCAGTCAGTTTTTCGAGGTATTTCGTCTTGATCCGCTCGTTGCCGCGATACTCGACCTTCTCGACCATCGGCCGTTCAATGACCCGGAAGACAAGCACCAAACCGGCGTCACTGCGGCGATAACGCGGTTCAACACTGAAGAACCAGCGAGTGCTGTAAAGCGCCCGGACGTCTTCGCGAATCTGCTGTTCCGCGGGAGGCCGACCGACGGGCGAGTGAACCAGTTTCCGAATG
>JANNDA010000626.1:0-7759 GCA_031387195.1 Planctomyces sp.
AAACTTACAAGTGATGTTTTTATTGATAACGTTCCCACTTGTGGCATTATTAACCTCAATTTTGAGGTAAAGAGCTGGAAGGACATAGAGGAGAAAAAGGCGAGCATGGGATTTCGGTTTTCGACCGGGACGGAATCGATCCGCCGCTTGCGGATGAAGAGTTGCTCGAAGTTTTTCGCGAGGGAAGTGTTCTTGTCGAACGAACAACACAGGAAATTGAGGCCCACGGATTGATTGTGGTTCCCATTTCCGGAGCACCCACCTTGCCGGTGCGACTACAAACGGCTCATGCGGAGATTCGTTGTGTACCGGGCATGGCTCGGAATGAATTCAAGAAACGCCTGACGGAGTTGGAATGATGACGACCCAAGCCAAGATCATTGATGTGTCGCACGACCTCGTCACGGCCATCCAGTCCTTCCCGCTGGTTCGCGAACTCGAACACTGCGGACAGAGCTTTGCGGTCTCGCCGTTTGCGATTT
Organism: Planctomyces sp.; assembly: GCA_031387195.1. Classification (GTDB taxonomy): domain Bacteria; phylum Planctomycetota; class Planctomycetia; order Planctomycetales; family Planctomycetaceae; genus SXKJ01. The sequence goes on from JANNDA010000626.1 coordinate 483, forward strand.
ACGCCACCTGTCCGCATTGCGGGACCGAGTTGAAGGTGCGTGGCTTTTCCAGTCATGCGGAGGTCGAGGACGTCTTTGACGCCGTCTTCGAGTGGCTGACCCAACCACAGGCCACAAAACTGCTCCGGCAACGGCAGCGCGAGATTGAAGCCGATCGGGATTGAGCGTTCCTTGCTCCTTGCATCTATCGAAGCTCGATCGTCTGATGTCTGAGTGCATGACCGATTGGTTGACTCGTTCATCACTCAGGACACAGACCATGACTGAATCGACTCAAACCGTTCGTGACTTGCGCCGCCAATGGAAACCCCACAAAGAACGGTTGGCGATCGAACGCAGCGAGCATCCCACCGCGATTCGCTTTCATCGAGCGTGCAGTTGGATGAGCGAAGTCGAACAGCTTGATCCGGTACGCCACGCCGATCAAATCCTTCTCCACCAGTGGATCGCCTTCAACGCGCTCTACGGCCAATGGGATCAAACCGCTCTGGAACCCGCGGCCGATCGCCGAAGTTGGCAAGCGTTCCTGGGACAAGTCCACGCGTTGGATCGCTCCTGCCATCTGGTTTCCGTTCTCCAGGACCACAAGCCGCTGGTGCTCTGCATTTTGGAAGACGAATACCTCAACCAATACTTCCGGCAAGACCCGTCCGCGAAGTCCGCCAGCAGAGCAAGAAACGGCCGGCACAAGGCACAGAGTTGGTATGTCGAGGGCCGCTGGCTCAACATCTTGGAGCACCTCGTCACCAGAATCTATTTGCTCCGCTGCCAACTCTCTCACGGTGCCTCCACCTGCGGCAGCCGCCTGAACCGCACCTCCTTAAAGCACTGCGTCACCATGATGGGCTGGCTGCTGCCGGCCATCCTACAAGTTTGGATCGACCACGGCTCCGACGAAGACTGGGGACCAATGTGCTATCCACCGGTGACGATGATCTCCGCCATGTGCAACGGCAAATAGGACCACGCTTGAGTTCAGAGTGCGTGCCGAAAGCCGTTGTCCAATCACGATTATTGAGGGACTCCACAATATCCGTGGTTGGACATTGCATTGGTCAATTTGTGGTCGCGCCAATTGGTGGACCTGCAATCTCCAAGGGCTAATAAAAAACGGCGGCACCACACGGGGGCGACCCGTGTGGTGTTCGCCGAGGGCGGAGGACAGGTTAGGCCGATCGGCGTTGGTTCTTGGGATTCGATGCCTCGGACTTCATCCGCTTTTGGATGCGGCGGACTGTCATGACTCCGCAGCCGACATGATTGGCGATCTGCTGCACGCCGAGAATGTCTTCAGTCAGCAGGTGCTTGACCTGCTCCTGCTTCTCGTAGCCGATGCCAGACCTTCTGCCACGGTTCGGCTTCCGACCTTGTGCAACGGCTTCGCGGAACTCCTCACGATGGGCGAAATCATAGGCACGGCGGATCGTTGGCATTCCGATATCCCAGCCGAGCTTCAGCAACTCCGGCTGGATGTGCTCGAATGCCATTTGCTTTTCGTCGCGCATTTGGGCGACCAACGAGGCGATCTGCTTGTAACTGTCTCGTGGTGCCCGTGGCCGGAGAGCCTTTGACGGATCCTTTTTGGGCTTTTTCTGAGGCCGCTCGCCTGTGTCAGCGAAGTGCAGGATTTCGGCGACTCGTGACCATGTCAGCCCATACGCGGATGCGATCGAATCGACGCTGTTGCCCTTATCACGGAGTTGCTTGATCTCTGGAGCCAGCAGTTCGTACTGCGGGACTTCGTCGATGATGATCTCCACGAAGTCCGCCGACTGATCTGGCTGCTGGGCCACGAATTGCCATGCGGTTTGGTTGTCTTGATCAACTCGCTGACCGGCTTCGGCAATGAACGCGGCGATGTTCGGGCGGAAACGTGCAATCCACGGTTGGATCTTTCGGCCACTGGCTTCGCCTTGGCGGACCTCAATCGGCCCGGTCAGTTTGGCCAGGATCGGTGCCGACAAAGACACGTCCTCGGCAAGCATGCCGTGGAGGTCTTGCAGCATCGCTGCGACATCGACTGGGGTCATAGCCTGCGGCGCTGACTCGCGGACCTCCGCATCTTTGAGCTGTTGTTGCAGCTCCTTGATCCGTCGCTCGCGTTGCCGGAGCCTATCGACGAGCACATCCAGTCCTTCTTCCGGCTCTTCGTCTGATTCATGATCGATCAGATTGACTAGGCGATCCCGTGCCGCCTTCACCCGCTTCAATTCCTCGAGGATTGGCTGGGTGTCCTGCCTTGGGCGGCGGGCTTGTTCAACGAGACAGAGATTGGCGGCCTCCAAGGCGGTCTCGATGACGTTTTTCGTCAACAAGTGCTGTCGCACGAAATCGAGAATCTTGTCCTCAAAAAGTTTGACCGACTTGTAGGTTCGCAGTCGGCATCCCTTTCGATGGTCGCGACCGTTCGAGCAGAAGACGCTCGCGTAATCGCCGGAGCGTCCCAGGATCAACGGCTGTTGGCAGTCCGCGCAATCGGGCCGGATTAGCAACGTGGGATAGACCTCGGTTCGGTTCATCCCGCGCTTGGCCGCACGCTTGGCCGCACGCTTGGCCTCGATGGGGGCGAACGCCTCGCTGCACACCTTCAGGCGCTGCTGAGCCTTCTCGAAGAGTTCGTCGGAAACGATCCGCAAATGCGGCACTTCGCGCCGCTGCCACTCTTCCGGGGGAAGGTCGATCACCGTCACGGCCCCCGTCATCGGATCGACCTTCTTGCTGCTCTTGTTATCAACCTCGATTCCCATGTACGTCGTCCGATTCAGCAGTTGGACAATGACTCGAGGTTCCCAACACTTCTTGCCTTTCACCAGCAAATCGTTGAATCGCCGGGCGAGTTTCAGCGGGCTCCAATTTTTCTCGACGAAGAGCAGGAACGCTTCTTCAACGAACGGTGCCGTGGTCTCGTCGATGACTTTTTCCTTGACGATTCGCCCATTGGAGTTGAGCTCCGGTTTGCCATCGGCGTCGAGCTTCGGAACCAGCTTGTAGCCCAGCGCTGGCGGCCGAATGTTCTTACCCTTTCCGAACGCATCTCGCATTCCACGGCGAACCTTTTTGCGGAGTTGATCGACAAACCACTCGTGCAGCATGGCAAACACAGTGAGCATCTGCTTGGAGTGTGTTTGGTCGGAATCAAAACCGTCCGTCGCTCCGATCATTCGCTTGCCAGCGTTTTCAATCAGGCGTCCCAAGCTGAGTGCTTCAATCAAGTCACGGCTGGCTCGCCCAATCTCCTCCAAATACAGACGCTGACACTTGGACGTCTTGGACTCGATCAGCCCCTTGCTTAGTTGATAGCCGCGACGTGCCGCGATCGTCCCGCTCACCGCGGCGTCGGCCGTCACATAGTTCCAGGGAATGAAGACCCGGTCGCGGCCAGCCCGCTCCAACACATTTTTCAACTGCTGGTCGAGCGACCTTGGATTGGAATTGTCGCACGAATAACGAACATAACCTCCTCCAAGCTCAACCTCCGGCGGGCCTGCCGCGCCCCAATCCGGAGCCTCAATGCACCCTGTCATAAACCGTCGTTCCAGACTGTCGGCCATCTGCTGACGAACCGCCTCGGAGCTCTCCGGAATCAGCCCGGACGCGACGTACTCCGGCCACTGCTTCGATTGGACCTCCAAATAAGTGCGAGCCAGTTCGCGCCGCGGCTCAGCAGCCGGCAAACCTCGATCATTCTTCCGTGGCCGCCCCCGACGCTTCGGCAGGAGACTTTGATCGGTGGCGACATTCACAACAAACGATTCATTAACCTTCAAGCTATTGGACATATCGAGATCCCCTTCGACCGGCTTCCCAAAGAAACCGATAGAAAGGCTCGACAGAAACCTTCAGCCCGCCGTTCTACTTGCGTGCGGCGGCGATCGAGTAATTCTCGTCCGCCGTAAACTCCAGCACCCGGCTAACCACCGAATGCAAAAGTCGGGTTCCTGTCAAATCGTCAAGAAATGTCGGTCGCCGGTCATCGAGATCCACCAATGTGTTGGCGGTGTTGTGGTGGGTCTCGATGACTCGACCGCACCCTATGAATAGAAAAGAGCACGACACATTGAAGGCCGCAATTGGCACGGGGCCGGGTAAAGTGGAGTCACGGAGAGACTTCACGCACTACCATTTCGATCGTCCTAATTCGCCGTGCATTTTCGATTGGGAGTATTTTTCAACCATGAATGACCTGCAACAGCTTCGACAACGGATTGATGGGTTGCTCACAGACGATTCTTTCTTCGCAGCGGCAGCGGATTGGCCGTTGCTCGAATTGGTTCCGCAGCAACAGCAGTCCGATTGGGATTGGTTGCCGGGATTGCTTGCCTCTTTGCCGAACGCCGATTGGCTGCCGCAAGTGGTCTCCACAATTGATGTCACGGCCCTGAAGGCCGGGGTGCTGTTGATGCACGACTTTGTGGAGGAGAGTCATCGCGACTCGCAAAGCATCGAAGGCCGCGGTGAGCATCAACTGGGCGACTACTGGCATGCCATCTTGCATCGCCGCGAGCCAGACTACGTCAATGCGAAGTATTGGTTTCGTCAGATCGGATCACAGCAAGCATTCTCTGAACTCGCACGACACGCTGCGGCGCGGCTCGATGCGTGCCCCTCTTCGCGATCGCTCGATTGGCGCAATCGGCTGGGGTGTCCCCAGCAATGGAAGCCGCTCAGCTTTGTTGATCTCTGTGAATCATGTCAGTCCGCGAATGATCCAGATTTGATGCAGGCCGCTCGCGAAATTCAGCGTGCGGAAATGTTGTTGCTGTTTCGGCAGACTTATCGGCAAGCGACGGGAGCTTGATGGCGACATTGTTGCTCAGCGATTCGGCCGGTACATGTGAGTGGCTTGGCCGATGAAGGCTTCGGCGGCTTCCATGAGGGTTTCGCTCAAGGTCGGGTGCGGGTGGATGCTGTCGGCAAGGTCGCGGGCGACGGCGGCAGTTTCGACGGCGAGTACACCTTCGGAGATCAACTCACCGGCACCTGCTCCGACAATGCCGACGCCGAGGATGCGTTCGGTCTTGTTGTCGATGATCAGCTTTGTGAGACCCTCGGTCCGCGCTAGCGATTGAGCGCGGCCACTCGCGGCCCACGGGAAGCGGATGACTTTCACGTCTCGCTCTTGAGCTTTCGCTTCGGATTCGGTGAGACCACACCAGGCGAGTTCCGGATCGGTGAAGACAACGGCGGGGATCGCGATGTTGTCGAACTCGGACGGTTCGCCGACGAGCGCTTCGATGGCGACCTTCGCCTCGCGCGTCGCCTTGTGAGCCAGCATCGGTTCGCCTGCGACGTCGCCGATCGCGAGGATGTTCGGATCGGCGGTGCGGCAGCAGCGGTCGATCTTGATGAAACCCTTCTCGTCGATCTGCACCTGCGTGTTTTCGAGCCCAAGATTCTTGCTGTTCGGACGACGTCCGACGGAGACGAGGACTCGATCGAAGGTTTGTTTCGGCTCGACTCCTTCCCCTTGCATGTCGGCGACGATCCCCGCTTTGGTCGCGGTCAGGCTGAGGACTTTCGTGTTGACGTGAATCGCCTTGAACTGACCTTCGAGCCGCTTCTGCAACGGTCGCACGAGGTCTCGATCGGCGGCGGCGAGGATCACCGGCAAAGCCTCGACCACCGTTACTTCGCTGCCGAGCGCCGCGTACACACAGCTCATCTCCAACCCGATGTAACCACCGCCAATGACCAACAGCTTCTTCGGGATGTCCTCCAGAGCCAGCGCTCCTGTCGAATCCATCACGCGCGGATCGCCAATCGCGAAGATCGGCGGCATCGCCGGCTGCGAGCCGGTTGCGACGATCGCTTTATCGAACGTCAGTTGCTCCACCGAGCCATCGGCCATCGTCAGGTTCAGCGTGTTCGAGTTCGCGAACGTCCCGCGAGCATTCACGATCGTCACACCACGAGCCTTGCACAGCGAATTGATCCCGCCGGTCAGTTGCCCGATGACGCCATTCTTGAAGTTCCGCAGCTTCGCGAGATCAATCTTCGGCGCACCAAACGTAATGCCGTGCTCTTCCGCCTCGCGAGCCTCGTGAATCAACTTGGCAACGTGCAGCAACGCCTTCGACGGAATGCACCCGCGCTGCAAGCAAACGCCGCCGGGATTGGCCTCCTCATTCACAAGGACCACTTTCTTCCCATGATCAGCCGCCGCAAACGCTGCGGGATAACCACCAGGGCCGGCACCAATAACAACGATTTCCACGTGTTGGGACATGTTCAACCTTTGGCGTGCGGGATGTCAGTCCCGCTTTGGATCTTTGGCGAAGCGTTTGGCTTTCAGCCTCGCATCGGTTTTGGTTCTACTTTTTCGATACTGGAGGTTCCAAAGCTTCGCAAAGGAACCCAAAGCGGAGCTGACACACCGCACTCCAAAGTTAGGCTTCCGCCAGCAGAGCGAAGAAGTCATTCAACAGGCTGCCGAGTTTGGCGACGAAGCGTGCTCCGTCGGCTCCGTTGATGACTCGGTGGTCGTAGCTGAGGGAGAGCGGGAGCAGCAGGCGTTCGATGACCGCTCCGCCGTGGAGCTTCAGTTCGGTGCGGCTGCGGCTCAGGCCGAGGATCGCGACTTCGGGCCAGTTGACGATCGGTGTGAAGCCGGTGCCGCCGATGCCGCCGAGGTTGGTGATCGTGAATGTCGCGCCGGACATCTCGTCGGGTTTGAGTTTCTTCTCGCGAGCACGAGCGGCGAGGTCGGCGAGGTCGGCGGCGATTTGGACGATGCTCTTTTGATCGACGTTCTTGACGACGGGGACCAGCAAGCCGTTCGGCGTATCGACCGCACAGCCGATGTTGTAGTACTGCTTCAAGACCAGCTCGCCTTTGGCGGAATCGAGACTGGCGTTGACGTGTGGAAACGCTTTGAGGGCGGGAATCAGTGCCTTCATCACGATGGCGGTCATCGTCACTTTCGGGCCGTTCTTGCCGAGCGATTCCCCAAATCGTTTGCGGGCCTCTTCGAGATCGGTGATGTCGATCAAGTCGTGCTGGGTGACGTGCGGAATTGTCTGCCATGCCATGGTCAGGTTCGTCGCCGTGACCTTGGCGATTTTGTTTTGAGCTTGCCGTTCGATTGGCCCGAACTGGCTGAAGTCGGGGAGTGGAGGAGTCGCGATCGCGCCGCCGCCAACGGGCGCGGAGGCTCGGCCTTCGAGGATGTTCTTGACGTAGTTCTGCACGTCTTCTTGTGTGATTCGTCCGCCGGGGCCAGAGCCAGTAATTTGATGCAGATCGACTCCGAGGTCTCGCGCGAGTCGCCGTGTTGCGGG
>JANNDA010000627.1:0-1728 GCA_031387195.1 Planctomyces sp.
CGACTTCTGTCCGTTGACGATTTCTTTTGCCGCCGACCTCGCTCGTTCAAAGAGCGGCAGACTCTCTTCGACGTAGCTCATGCTGGCCGAAACATCGAGCACGATCACCACCGCGCGACTCTGCCCGCTCACGAGTGCCCCGCCGCGAGGCATGATCAGCGGCTGCGCCAACGCCATCGCGAAGAGGGCGAACAAGGCCATTCGTAGCGCCAGCAGCCACAACTCCTTGAGCCGACTCATGCGATACGACCGCATGAATTGATCGGTCAAAAAACGAGTCGTCGAAAACCGCAGCGTCTTCACCTTCCGCGACCGGCTGAGGTGAATCAACAACGGGATCGCCGCCGAAAGCAAGCCGATCAGGTAAAGCGGACTGAGGAATTGGAACATCGCAACCTTAAGGCAAACGGTTTAACCAACGGGCTTCATCCATTGAGTCGTGCAAAACTCCGTAGATCACAACGATGTCATCGCGGACTTCGAACAACATGGAATAGGGATACCGCTTCAACATCGCGAATCGGTACGGAAGCTCGCCCCAAATGGGATATGACTCAGGTGACCAACAGTCGGACTTGAGCGTCTTGCCGAACTCCTTGATGAATCTCAGTCCCGAACCGGCCCGCTGAAGGTCATACCAGTCACGCGCATGGGCGAGATCGCGTTTAGCGGTCTGCTGAAAGATGTGCGGTCTCATATTTCTCCAACAGTTCGGCTTCAACTTCGTCCCAGGTCTGTCCAGTTTCCGGATGCTGCAACAGGTCTTCGCGCCGTCGATTGAGTTCGGCCAGGATTGCTGGTGGGATCATCGTCGCCGGGATCGATGAGTCAGCGATGTCCTCCCAAAGGTCGAGCGCCAGTTTCCTTTTCTTCTCGAAGGGCAGGTCAAATACTTCTGGAAATTCGAGTCGGGTACTCATGACGGTCTCCTCAAAATCTGATGCACATGCCGCAGCAGTTTATCAAACTCTCACCGATTGTCGTTTCGCAAGATACTTTCCGAGGAACGAGTCAAACGGCTGATTGGTTTCCGCGAGCGCGTAGTCGATCTGCGACATCAGGCATCCCGTGCGAATCGTGCGCAGGAATTGGTCGAACTGTTCGAGGTACGCTTTGCGGATCGCACGCGCATCACTGGTGATGGTCCGGCCGGTTTCCAGGTCTTCGATGCGGGTGATGTCGTCGAACGGAAACGCGAGTTCGGCGGGATCGAGCGTGTGTAGGACGATGACGTCGTGCTTTTTATGCCGGAAATGTTTCAACGCCCCGATGACGTCGGCCGGTTCGTCGAATAAGTCCGAAAGGATGATGACCATCGAGCGGCGTTTGATTGTTTCTGCGAGCTGATGAAATAGTTTTGAGAGACTCGTTTCCGAGCCTGGCTGCGTCGATTCCAAAGCGTCCATCAACATCCGCAGGTGCCCCGGCCCTTGCTTCGGCGGGACGTGTCGGCGGATTTGATCGTCGAGCGTGATCAGCCCGACGCCGTCATGCTGAAAGGCCGCCATGTAGGACAAGCTGGCGGCGAGGTACGAGGCGTATTCCAGCTTTGTGTACTTCGCCTCGTCCGAGCGATACCCCATCGACGCCGACTTGTCGATGATCAGATAACACTGCAGGCTCGTCTCTTCCTCGTACTGCTTGATGTAGAGCTTGTCGCGACGTCCGAAGACGCGCCAGTCGATGTGACGAGGATCGACACCCGGCGTGTATTCGCGATGCTCGGCG
>JANNDA010000651.1:0-12235 GCA_031387195.1 Planctomyces sp.
CACGTCGTAATACAGGCGGGGTAGGCTATCGGCCTTCATCAAGCTTTGCCAGAAATGACCTTTGTGGTTTCTGGCTCTCCGCCATTCGTGTTGATTTCTGTCTCCAGTGAGCCGCAAGGCGCTAGCCGCGGGTCGATGGAAACAACCCGCGGCTAGCGCCTTGCGGCTCACTGGAGACAGAAATCAACACGAATGGCGGAGAGCCTGAAACCACAAAGGTCATTTCTGGCAAAGCTTGATGAAGGCCGATAGCCTACCCCGCCTGTATTACGACGTGCCTCAAGCGTTCACAAAACAAGTCGCCTCACTCATCGAAATCGGTGCTTTGTCGCCGGACTCCAAACATCATGACCACAACTCTGCCTGCCGCTGTGAATCCTCCTCGACGCATTCTGATGGGCCCCGGTCCCAGCGATATTCATCCGCGAGTTTGGGCCGCGCTGGCCGCTCCGACGGTGGGGCATTTGGACCCGTACTTCCTGCAAATCATGACCGAGATGCAGTCGATGCTGCGGCAAGTCTTCCGCACGACGAATGAATTGACTCTCGCCGTCAGCGGCACCGGCAGCGCCGGCATGGAGACCTGCGTGGTCAACCTGATCGAGCCGGGCGACAAGATGGTCGTCTGCGTCAACGGCGTCTTTGGCGGACGCATGGCCGATGTCGCGGGCCGAGCGGGAGCTCAAGTCACCACGATCGAGCGTCCGTTCGGCGAGACGTTTTCTGCCGCCGAGATCGCCGAGGTTGTGAAGCAAGTACAGCCCAAAGTGCTGGGAATCGTTCACGCCGAAACATCGACCGGCGCGTGGCAGCCGTTGGAAGAGATTTCCAAAATCGTTCACGATGCCGGAACGCTGATGCTCGTGGATTGCGTGACGTCACTGGCTGGTGTTCCGCTCGAAGTGGACCAGTGGGGCTTGGACGCTGTCTACAGCGGCACGCAGAAGTGCCTCAGTTGTCCCCCCGGTTTGGCACCGGTCACGTTCAGTCCGAAGGCCGTTGCCGCCATTGAGGCACGCAAGACCAAGGTCGCCAGTTGGTATCTCGATCTGACGCTGGTCCGCAATTACTGGGGCCAGTCGCGCGCGTATCACCACACTGCGCCGATCAACATGAATTACGGCCTGCACGAAGCGTTGCGGCTGGTGCTCGAAGAGGGCTTAGAAGCACGGCACGCGCGGCACATGAAAAATCACATGGCTCTGAAGGCGGGGCTCAACGCAATGGGCCTGAAGCTCGCGGTCGCTGAAGGCCAGCAATTGCCGATGCTCAATGCGGTCTTGATTCCCGACGGGATCGATGACGCTTCGGTGCGCGGACAACTGCTGAACGAATTCGGCATCGAGATCGGCGGTGGGCTCGGCCCGATGAAGGGGAAGACGTGGCGCATCGGCCTGATGGGCGAAGCGAGTTCGCCCCGCAACGTGCTGCTGTTCTTGGCGGCCCTTGATCGCTGCCTGACTGATCGTGGCTTTAAGCTGACTCCGGGTTCGGGTGTCGCGGCAGCAAACAGTTTTTATGCGCTGGGGTAATTGGCTGCTTCACACAAGAGTGAGTAAACGTCTTGTATGTGACCATGAATAATGCCGGATGCCACGCTAAAACAAATCCCCCACTGGCCGGCCAGTGCTCACTCGCACGGTGAAGCCGTCGGGGCTGATGCCGGTTTCGGGCGGAATATCCAGCGCGTGAAACAGTGTTGCGGCGAAGTCTTCGGGGCTGACAGGGCGGTCCTTCACGTAAGCCGCTTGTGCGTCGGACGAGCCGTAGATCGTGCCGCCGCGAACACCCGCGCCGGCGAGCATCGCGGAGTAGCAATTCGGCCAGTGATCGCGACCGATGGCTGACGCCCCTTTGCTGATGCGCGGAGTGCGGCCGAACTCTCCGACGAGCACCACCAGCGTCTCGTCCAGCAGGCCGCGTTGTTCGAGATCTTCCAACAACGCCGAGACTCCGGTGTCGCAGACCGGCAGTGCCCAACCGAGTCCGTTCCAACCATTGCCGAAGATGTCGATGCCGCCGTTGCCGTGCATGTCCCATGTTTCCAGGCTGTTGAACTTGTCGCCGGGAGCCAGGCCGCACCAAGCCACGACGTTGACCAGTCGCACTCCCGCTTCGATCAATCGCCGCGCAAGGAGCAGATTCTGACCGAAGGGATTGCGACCGTAGCGGTCTCGCACGGCGTCGGATTCGCGTTCGACATCGAATGCTTGCCGCGAGGCCGATCCGGTCAGCAGATCGAAGGCTCGCTCGCGGAAGCGGGACAACGACTCGCCCCGTTGATTCGGTAACACGGCTGGCTCGACTTGATCGAGCAGTTGCCGGCGTGACGTCAGCCGATTCGGCGTGATCCCATCGGCCGTGTCGAACGCCTTCACGCGGAAGCCGGGCGTGCCTGGATTGTCATCGTGATTCATGCCGATCACGAGCGGCGCGTGAGCCATGCCAAGCCAGCCGCCAGTGGTGTAAGTCGCTTCGGGAGGCATTGCGCCGCCGCCGAACTTTTGCAGCCAGACATGCGATGGCACGCTCGCGGTCGATGGCTTCAACTTGGTGACGATCGAGCCGAACGACGGAGCATCCAGCGCCGGCAGCGATTGTCCGGCGAGCAACATGCGATTCGCGACGTCGTGAATCGGCACGCTGTGACTCATCGAGCGAATCACGGCATAACGATCCGCCAGCTTGGCCAGTTTCGGCATCAGCTCACCGACTCGAAAGCCGGGGACAGAAGTGGCGATCGGTTGATACGGCCCGCGAATCTCGGACGGGCCGTTCGGTTTGGGATCCCACGAATCGAGCTGACTCAGTCCGCCATATTGAAAGATGAAGATGCACGACTTCTCGCGAACTGGCTTCGTGCCGCCACCTTCTTTTGCCGCGAGCAACTGTGGCAGCGACAACCCCAACAACGGCAGCGCCCCCGCCTGCAGGACTTGTCGCCGTGAAAGATGTCCGCGTTGAGAAGTGTGGTCGTGCATGGCTGGGTCGCTCCCGATTCAAAGCGGCGGAAGTTTAACACGGCGAAGCGGCCGTTACGTAGCCGTCATCGCTCCGCGTGACGAGCCGAATACTTCTCAACGCATCGTGAAGCGACCAACTCACCACGCGGAATACGATAGCGAAATAGAGCAACGCCTCACGCGAAGCGACTTTTCAAAGTTGCGAGCATCGCTCAAACGACTCGACAAAGAGGCCATCGCTTAGCTTTCCGGCACCATCAAGATCATAGATTGAGTCAGAACTGTCCGGCTAACGGTTTGGGCAGTTGAAGGAACAGCTTGAATTTTTGAGGATTACGTCAAATGACGAGCGCGCACGATTTGAACTTGCCCCGCAAACAACTTTTGATGCCCCCCAAAAGTTCCGGGCCGCAGGGGTTGCATTATGCATTCGGGGCAGTTGGTGTTCGCGCAGCTCATGGAGTTCTTGCCGAGGCACGAATTCAATTCGTGTGTGCGTCGTTATGGAGGAGATCGGCGGCCACGAGGCTTCTCGTGTCGCGATCAGTTTTTGTGTTTGGCGTTTGCTCAGCTCACGTTTCGCGAGAGCTTGCGGGACATCGAGACTTGTCTGCGAGCGGTGCCGACCAAGCTCTATCACGCGGGCTTTCGCGGTCGCATTTCGCGGAGCACGTTGGCCGATGCCAACCGCGAACACGGCTGGCAGATTTATGCCGACTTCGCGCAGGTGCTGATCGCACGCGCTCGCGAGTTGTACGCTCACGACACGCTGGCCGTGGCGTTGGAGCAGACCGTTTATGCCTTGGACTCGACCACCATCGATCTGTGCTTGAGTCTGTTTCCGTGGGCACGATTCCGTCGTCGCAAGGGAGCCGTGAAGCTGCACACGCTGTTGGACCTGCGGGGCAATATCCCCTGTTTTGTGCGGATTACTCACGGAAAAACGTCCGATGTCACGGTGCTCGATCACCTGCCCGTCGAGCCGGGTGCGTTCTACATCATGGATCGCGGTTACATCGACTTCGCGCGACTCTACACACTGACGGCTCGTGCGGCGTTCTTCGCGACGCGAGCCAAACGCAATCTCGACTGCACCTGCCGTTCGCGACGTCGCGTGGACAAGACGACTGGCTTGCGCAGCGATCAGACGATCGTGCTGGCGGGTGTGAAGTCGGCCGAGTCGTACCCCGATCCCCTGCGCCGCGTCACCTTTTACGACACCGAACAGAAGCGCGGGTTTGTGTTCTTGACGAACAACTTCACGCTCCCCGCTCTGGCCATCGCGCAGTTGTACAAATGCCGTTGGCAGGTGGAATTGTTCTTCAAATGGATCAAACAAAACTTGCGGATCAAAGCCTTCTACGGCACCAGTCCGAACGCCGTGAAGACACAAGTTTGGATCGCGATCAGCGTCTACGTTTTGGTCGCGATCATCAAACGCGAACTGCGCGTCGATCGGCCGCTCAGCGAAATTCTGCAAATCCTGAGTCTGACTTTGTTCGAGAAAACCCCGCTTTCTGAGGCTCTTTCGATCAAAAAACAACAGGAATCGGAATGTGATTGCCATATTCAATTGACGCTCTTCGACTTATAGCCGGACAGTTGTGAGATTGAGTCACAATTTTCGGCTTGTTCCGTAAGTTGCAAATTGAGATTCGAGCGATACGATCCGCCCCCGACATGGGTGCCTGCGAGCGTGTTGCTGGCAGGAGAATAGGGAAGACGGTGCGAATCCGTCGCGGTCCCGCCGCTGTATCCGGGGACGAACGCCGCCAGTGCCACTGAGCCAGAAGGCTTGGGAAGGCGCGGTCAGTAGATCGATCCGGTAGCCAGAAGACCTGCCCAGATGTCGTCATTTTTTGGCTGACGGACTCGCGTCGAACGAGTCGTAGCAATCTGGTTTGCGCTAGCTGAGCGTGCTGAAGTGGCTCCCTTTTGTCTGAGGGTGTCGCTCGATGTTCCTTTGCGGTGCGTGAGATCGCTGCGGTTTCCTGACGCGGCTTCGTGAGTCGTTTTTCGACAACGGAGACATTGTCATGCGCAGATTTTTGGGAAGCTCACGTCGTTCTGGCTTCACACTCATTGAGTTGCTCGTCGTCATCGCGATCATCGCCATTTTGATTGCATTGTTGCTGCCAGCCGTGCAGCAAGCTCGCGCGGCAGCGAGGCGATCACAGTGCCGCAATTCACTGAAGCAGTTGGTGCTCGCGCTGCACAACTACTCTGAGACACACAAAGAGATGATGATCCCATACGTCATCGAGAACACCACTCGGTTGAATTACCTATCAACGTTCACCGGGCCGAAGGGCAAGGCTCAGTTCTGGTTCGGCACGGTGGACTACGATCAGCCGGTTCCGTCCCAACAGTTGGATTTCACGAAAGGGCCGCTCGCGAAGTTTATGGAGACGAACTACGAGTCGTTTCAGTGCCCGGACTTCGGTCCCAACCAAATGGATGCCGTGAGATTCGGACGCCCAGCCACGGGCTATGCTTTCAACGGATACTATTTGTCGCGGTCCTCAGGAATTAGCTGGCCGCCGCCGACGTTTACCGCCGCGCCGTCAGCAGAACCGGCCACTCGACGGTTGGCCGAGGTGAAGCAACTCACGCAGACAATTGCCTTCGCCGACAGCGCTCAAGTCCGTATGACGCAGTTCTCTCCGCCCTTGTTCAGCTTTGAAGAGAATTGGATTCTGGACGCGCCCAGCCGCAATTTTCCGGACGTCCACTTCCGGCATGGTGACTCGGCCAACGTCGCGTTCTTGGATGGTCATGTCGAGACGCGGCGGTTGAATTTTCGTGTCGATATCCCCGGCTCCAACTTTCTATCGGCGGCTCAAGCCAGCTTGATGCAGCAGCGCCAACTTGGCTTTATCAGCGACGGCAACCTCGGCAATCCGACTCTGCAAGACGAACTCTACGACCGGAAATGAGCCTCACGGAAACGCTCGTCCGGTGGGTTTCGTCACACATTCTCCGGCTCCGCGTTCGCGGAGCCGGAGGGCCTTGCGAGAAAGGATTACCTCATGGAATGCTCATACGCGACACAACGCGAACTGCTCTGGTTAGTGGTGGTCGGATTGGCCGTCATCGGATGTGGAGGCGCAACCTCCTCCGAGCCAACTGCCAAGCAAATGGTCTACGTCGATACGGCAACAATGCGGCCTTTGGTACATGATGTGGCCGCGACATTTCCAGCCATTCATCCCCAGACAGGTAAGCCGACGTTGCGCCCCGCGCTGTATTGCCCAACCTGCAAAAGGTGGTTTGCCGCGCCGGACATCGACCAGGTCAATCGCATTCCCGGTGCTGGACAATGTCCAAAGGACAAAACGCCGTTGACTGCGGAGGGTCCGTGGCCGGAGGGCGACCTATCGGCGAGTGTGAAAGCGGTAAATTGACCACCGTCGCACTCAGTCGCGACCTACGCGTTCCGCGATGCTGAAGGTCTCTTGTTCGCGGACGGTGTTCGACACAATTAACTCCGCGAGCAAACCGAGCGACAAACTTTGACCACCCAGCAACGTGGCGGCGACCGAGTACGCCAGCAGTGGCCGTGAGCCGATCGGCGCGGCCGCGACGATCGGCGGCAGGTTCAGCAACAGCGGGACGTTCATCAACAACCACAACACCACGAGATAGCTCAGCCCCAGGCCGCCGAATCCCAAGAACGTCAGCCCGATCGCGCCGAGCATGTGTTGCGGACGCTGACCAAAGCCGGTCAAAAACTTCACGGTCAGTAGATCGAGAAAGCCGCGTAGAAAACGTCGGACGCCGTACTTGGAATATCCGAACTGCCGTTCGCGGTGGTTCACGGGCAGCTCGGTCACGCGAAAGCCGCGCGCATGGGCCAGCACCGGAATGAAGCGATGCAACTCACCGTAGATGCGCAGCTCGCGAGCCACCGATTCGCGAAACAACTTCAGTCCGCAGTTGTGATCGTGCAGTTTCAGTCCCGTCAGCCATCCGATCATGCCGTTGAAAACGCGACTGGGATAAACCTTGTGCCACGGGTCGAGTCGCCGTTGCTTCCAGCCGTTGACCACGTCAATGCCTTCGCTCAACTCCGCGAGGAACTTCGGGATCTCGGCCGGGTCATCCTGCAAGTCGGCGTCCATCATCATCAACGTCTCGCCGGTTGCCGCTCGCATACCGGCGGTCAACGCGGCAGCCTTTCCAAAGTTCCGCCGAAAGCGAATTCCTGAAACACGATCGTCCTTCGCGGACAGCTCGCGAATGACCTCCCAACTGCGGTCGCGCGAGCCGTCGTCAATGAAGATCACTTCCAGCGTGATTGCGTGCTGCCGTCCGACCTCGCTGATCTCCGCGAATAGCTGGGCCAAACTTTCCGACTCGTTCAGGACCGGGACAATGATCGACAACATGAGGGGTATCCAAAACTCAAAGAGCAACACCGTGTTTTGTAGGACGGGCACTCTTGCCCGTCGTCTGATTTTATGTTCGACGGGCAAGAGCGCCCGTCCTACGAACCGCTTCGCCGCCGATCACGATATCTCACAAACACACCCAGCCCGGCAGCGGCGACGATTTCAGCCGCCAACCACACGCCACGCAACAGCACCGTCGCTGCGACCGCCTGCGATTGACTAATCCCCGGTTGATCTTTGAGCAATTCGATCAAAATGCCTTCGCGAACTCCCAACCCGCCGGGAGCAAAGATCGCCAGAAATCCGAGGAAGGAGGCCGACGAGACGTCACCAGTCCACGTCAGCCACTCCGACAGCGGTGCCGCCACGCTCACCGCTCGCAACGCACAGCCCAAACTCAATCCATGCAGCAACCACGTCGCCACGAACACGAAACACCAAAGCAGCAAGAAGCGACTGGTGATGTGAATGGGGGGTTCATTGAGAGGCGGGGGGGCGGAACTAGAGCTCCGTTGCGTCTCCGGAAAGTAATCCGAAGCGTCAGCGAGGGCGGGCGCTCCACATAACTTTGAAGTCGGATCGTCAGGAAGCGTCCGCCCTCGCTCACGCTTCGGGTTACTTGCGGCAGAGGCTTCCGACGGAATTGGCTTTGTGAGTTTGCGAGCAATGAGGCCCAGCAGCTTCGCAACGACCGGGACCACAACCACGCAAACCGCGACGACCGCGAGGCCGAACGCCAGCGGATGCTCGAATGCGGGAGCGAGAAAACTCGGCAATCCCTCAATCACTCGGCGTGGCCAGACAATCGGAGCGAGCGTCAGGCCCACCGCCGCGCCCACTCCCATGCAGACCAACGTTTCATAGGTCGAGGTCAACGCGGCCACACCAGGACGACAGCCTTTGTCGGCCAGCAATCCCGCACGGATCAACAACACGGACGCCTTGCCGGGAATGTATTTTCCCAAATGCCCTGCAAAGAACGCTCGCGTGACGTCCCAGCGATTCGACGTTCCGTGCCACTGATGAATCAACCGGTGCCAGAACAGAGCCGATGGCAACCAGCCGACCAAATACAACCCGCCCGATGCGAACAACCACGGCCAGCGAATCGTCACCGAGCCGACATCTCCCTCGCTCCACAGTTGCCACGCCTTACGACCGACAAACGCAATTACCAACACGAACAATGCCCACTTCAACACCGGCCAGCAGCGGCGAAAGAGATTCGGCTTCGACGTAACTTCGGTCGCATTGTTCGTGATCAGACTCCTTCGTGCGAAAATTAACCCGAAGCGTGAGCGTGGGCGAACGCTTCAAACGACTGAGATGCCAAGTCGTCGTTGTTTGGAGCGCCCGCCCTCGCACACGCTTCGGGTTACTTTTCGATTCTCAATTTCCGCTCCAGCCAGCTTCCAACAACTCCGCTCCGACTTCACGCAACGTTGCCAGCAACTCATCCAGATCATTCGTCGTCGTCAGTGGGTTGATGATCGTGACTCGCAGCGCACCGCAGCCGCCGAGATTCGCTTGCACAATGTAGAACTTCCCCGATTCGATAACTCGCCGCCGAAGTTCACGCTGAAACGCGCCAAGCACGTCCGGCGGAGCATTCTTCATCGCGGCGGGAACGTGTCGAAACGCGACGATGTTGCACTGCGGTTCGTGCAGCGGAACGAAGTCATCGGTAGCGAGAAGCTTGTTGAAAAAGACTCGGCCGAGGTCGAAGGTCACATCGACCAAGTCCTCGAACAACGCTTGCCCGAACAGCGACCACGTCCCCCACAAGCCGTAGGCGGCGGCTCGCTTCGTGCATTCGAGCGTCAACATGCCGCTGTCGTACTCAGCCATGCCGGGCGCGGACGGATCGAACAAGTAGGGCGCGTCTTGTCGAAACGTTTCAAAACGATGTCGCTTGTCGCGGTACAACACGAACGCGCACAGAGCCGGCACGAACATCATCTTGTGAGCGTCCCACACCAGGCTGTCGGCTTGATCGACTCCATCGAGCAGATGCCGATATCGCTTACTCATCAACGCCGCTCCGCCGTGAGCCGCATCAACGTGCAGCCAAACGCCGTGCTTGCGACAGACATCAGCGATGTCTCGCAACGGATCGAATGCTCCGATCGGGGTTGCGCACGCGCAGGCCGAGACCGCGATCACCGGATGCCCTTTTGTTTTCAAGTCGGCGATTTGCTCATCAAGCTGCTGCGGATCAAGCCGTCGCCGTTCATCGAGCGCCGCTCGCAAGACCTGCTTCGTCCCCAGCCCCATGATCCCCGCCGCTCGCGCGATGGAGTAATGAGCGTCCGCTTGCACGATGAGGACTGGCTTCGGGCTGCTCGCTGCGACTCCCTCTTCCCACGATCCGCTGAGCCTCACATTGCGAGCCGTCAGCAAACCAGTGAGGTTTCCCAGCGAACCGCCGTGCGTCACCAGTCCTGCGAAGTTGTCGCGTTGCCAGCCAATCTGTTCGCCGAGCCGGTTGACCAACGCCCGCTCGACGGCGGTCGCCCACGGACCCATTTCGTAGATCGCCATCACTTGGTTCGTGACCGCTCCGACCGCATCAAACAATCCCGCGATCGGCACCGAAGCCGGCACTTGATGCCCGATGTAATGCGGATGATGCAGATTGTGCCCACGGTCGAGCATCTGCTGCACGATCGCACCGAAGCGATCTGAGTCCGCACCGTAACCCGAAGCACGAGCGAGGGCAGACGCTCCCGCAGACTGGGAGTCCAAAACATCCTGCGAATCGGGAGTCTCTTGAAGCGTCCGCCCTCGCTCACGCTTCGGGTTAGTTTCAAGCGTGATCGCGATCGGCGAACTGATCAACCACTTCTCCGCCTCCGCGATGTTGGCTTCCGGCTCCGCCCAATTGAGCACTCGCATCGACCGCTGCTGAACGTTGTCGAGATGCGTTGATAACAACTCAGCCCAGCGTCCGGCCGCTGCTCGAAACCGCTGCGGGTCGTAGACCGCTTTCAAGCGTTCCTGAGTCGCATTCAAAGCGGCTTCATCCAACATTGAGCAACTTTCCGATGTGTCCGTGGAAGTCAGGCACCGTCGCTCATTTACGCAAAGAACTTCGCGAACTGCGACTTCACCGAGTTCAGACCAGCGTTGATGAACCGCGAATCGTTCGTCATCGACAACATGCGGCAGCCCTTCGAGTACATCATTTCGCAGTGTTCTGGAGTGGGCGTGACCGCTCCCCACGGCTTGTTGTGCTTGCGACAGGCGGCGGCCACTTTGTCGATCGCTGCTTGGCATTTGGGGTTCATGAAATCGCCAGTGACACCCAACGCCTGACTCAAGTCAGACGGGCCGACAAAGAGCAAATCGACGCCGTCAATCGCGGCGATCTCGTCCACGCATTCGACCGATTCGAGTGTTTCGATCTGAATGGCAACCCAACTCTTCTCGTTGGCTTCCTGTACGAACTTCGCTTGCGGTGTCAGCGTGTAGCGGCCGTCGAAGCCGCTGTTGTTGAGTCCTCGAAAGCCGCGCGGAGCGAACTTCGACCAGCGGACAATCTCCTCCGCTTGCTTGGCCGAAAAGACCATCGCCGCCATGACCCCGCCGGCTCCCGCTTCCAGGCATTTCGTCACTAGCGCGTAATCGGTGGGAGCAATCCGAACAAAACAATCGAGGTTTTGACTGCGTGCCGCCAGGCAGGCGACTTCGAGTTTCTCCATCGAGAACCCGACATGCTCGTGATCGAACCACAGGCAGTCGAAACCGCCGTTGAAGCCGATCATGTTGATGACGTTGTGATGCAGCACTCGGCCGATCGCCGCCGCCCGCACTGTCTCACCTTTCGCCAATCGTTCTTTCGTCCGTTGCATCGGAAACCTTTCTGGAAAATTCGATAACACAGGCCACCAATGTCGTCTTTCGCTCCGCGAAAGAACGTCCTTTCGCGGAGCGAAAGGCGACAAAGTGAGTGCCAATGGGCTGACGCCGCGCCACTCGCCTGACTTAGTTCGCGACCGCGTGAGATTTCAATTCGTGCGGCAGGCTAAAGCCTGACCTTCAACTTTCCCAGCGAGGCCACCGGGATGCTCACGCTGCAACCGGTCTGGCGTTCCGCGGCTGAATCGTCGAGATTGCTCGCCGTGATCTTCCAGGCCAAGTCGGCACAGACAGTGACGGAGTTGCCGCGAAACGCAAATTGAAAATGACTGGTTGCTTTGATGAGCGAAGAGGCTGTGCTGCCTAAAGAGAACGACACAATGCGGCAGATTGTCGTGAGGATTCGTGGACTGTGGCTGGTGCTGGCGTCGCTGCTCGCAGGCATTCTGTTTTTGGTGATTCAACTGGTCTTCTCTGCGGACGATCCGCCGAACGGGGCCAAGGCCATGCTCGATCTCGATGCGCGGCGAGCGATCGGGTATCTCGAAGAGATCTGCAAGCTGGGGCCGCGGCCGAGTGCATCGGAGGGAATGGCTCAACAACAGGAATTGATCGTTGAGCACTTCACGAAACTGAACGCCAAAGTCTCGTCTCAAGACTTCGACACGGCGCATCCGAAGAAGGGAACGCCAGTGCGGATGCGGAACTTGGTCGTCTCGTGGCATCCGCAAGCGAAAGAGCGAGTGTTGCTCTGTTGTCATTACGACACGCGACCGTTTCCAGATCGAGATGATTTTCGGCCGAAAGGGACGTTCCTCGGTGCGAACGACGGAGCCAGCGGCGTGGCGCTGTTCATGGAGATGGGACACTCGCTGCAAAAAATACGTCCGACCTACGGCGTGGACATGGTCTTCTTCGATGGCGAGGAGTTCATTTTCGAGCGTGACGGCGGCAAGTATTTTCTCGGTTCAGAATACTTCGCTCAGCAGTATCGCGACCGGCCACCGGCTCACCGCTATGTCT
>JANNDA010000661.1:0-1974 GCA_031387195.1 Planctomyces sp.
CACGTCGGTGTCGAAGATAATCCTCACCGGCGGTTCGGCGGCACAGGAAAACGCCGTGCTGAACTGAATCGCGAATGCAATCCAACAAGCTCTCACGAGCCACGGATCAGACCAGTGTGATTTCATGAGATTCACTTCGGATTGGCCTCAACAGCGTTCCAGCCGATTGCCCCATGTGATAGCCCGCGTGCAGCGGGGATTGCGCGGCGCAGAAGACGGTCACGAGTTTTCCATCGGCACGCTGGGCGGTACCAGGATAACCCATGTCGCCGGGGCCGGTCGTGTAGAGCTTATGAGCGGTGCCCCACATCTTGCCGTCCTTCTCGCTGAGCCTCGCTTCGATGCTGCCGTCGCGGCGGTTGCCGTAGGTCAGCAAGAGGCGTTGGTCTTTCAACCGCAGCAAATGTGGCGGGTGTTTGTGATAGCCCGCAACGAGTCCTTCATCGGTCCAAGTCTGCCCGTCATCGGTCGAACGAAACTGCCGCAGCTCCTGCCCAAGTTCGGGCGCGGGTCGATTCGAAGTCCGCGCGACACAGAGCCAATCCGTGCCCGCGAGCGGCATCAACACACTCTCGTTGATTCCCTCGGCAATCTTGATCGGCTCAGCCCAAGTCAGGCCATCATCGCGACTCATCATTGTCCATGCCGACTCGATGTTCTGGCGAGATTCATCGATGGTGTAGACGATGGTGCGAAGACTCTCATCGTGACCGCGCACGATGCTGCCGAACGGATACGGCTTCAGCTCGCCCGGCAGAAGTTTCGGAAACTCACCGCCTGGCGTCCACGACTTGCCGAAATCGGCTGAGCGAAACACCCGCACGTCATTCGGAGCACGCAACCCGCGCACATTCGCCGCATCGTCCATCCCGCTGACGACTACGAGCAACTCGTTCTTCGCCGTGAAACCGGACGCCCAGTGGCAGTAGTTCGCGTCGGCACTCGGTCGCGGAGCCGCCGTGCCGCGTTTGCTCCACGTTTTGCCGCCGTCTTCGCTCGCCCAGCAATCAACATCCGCTGGCAGCGTCGTGTGACTCGGCGAGTTGTACCCCAGCGCGAGCAGCGTCCCGTCTCGAGTCACCTGCAAATGCGGCCACAACCCGCCGTCCCTTACTACGACCGCGGTGAAGTCCGGCCGCAAGGCGGTGGCTTCCGCGACTGGCGAGACCGCGTCTTGCGCCACATCCTCGCCGTGGCCCACGCCGCCCATCGCGAGACAGGCGAAGAGGACCACCGACCGGGCAATCCCATTGCAGAACATCATCGAAAACTCTCCAGAGAATTGAACCCGATCATCACGCCAAGTCATGTTGCTCCATCACGGCCCCGACGAGTCCGCTCGTATCGAGGCTATGAGACCAGCCTTGCCGCGATGTGATTGTCACCGCCGACATCGGTCAGTCGGCGGTTGCGGCCTTCGAAGAGGTACGTCAGTTTTTCGTGGTCGATGCCCAGCAGTGTGAGCATCGTGGCGTGCAGGTCGTCGACGTGGATTTTGTCTTCGACCGCGCGGAAGCCGAGTTCGTCCGTCGCTCCGATGATCTGGCCGCCACGAATGCAGCTGCCGGCGAGCCACGTTGAGTAGCCATACGGATTGTGATCGCGACCTTGATTTCCCTGCATGACCGGAGTGCGACCGAACTCACCGGCCCACTGAACCAGCGTCGTGTCGAGCAGCCCTCGCTGAGCCAGGTCTGTCAGCAATCCGGCGATGGGTTGATCGATCGCAGTGGCCACGTTGCGATGGCCGCCCGCGCAGTCTCCGTGGCCGTCCCAGTCGGAGCAGAAGAGCTGGACAAAACGCACACCCCGCTCGACCATTCGCCGTGCGAGCAGGCACATGCGACCGAAGCGTTCAGTTGGAGGCGTGTCGAGTCCGTACAATCCACGAGTCGTGGCGGTCTCTCCTGCCAGATCGACCAGCTCCGGGGCGGCCGATTGCATTCGAAACGCGAGTTCGTAATTGGCAATTCG
>JANNDA010000675.1:0-2088 GCA_031387195.1 Planctomyces sp.
GGACTTCGTTGATGAAGAGTCCGGGGGCTGACGCCCAATGGCACTTACATTAGAACCGGGCGAGTAGCGGAGCGGCGCAAGCCGCCCGGTGGTGTCGAGTTTGATCTCGCTTCAACCGGACGGCTCGCGCCGTACCGCTACTAAAGTAAGTGCCATTGGGCTGACGCCACCCGGCTCACCTGAAGGTCTCTGGGAAAGGATGCCTGTGATCGAGTCGCATTTGCCGAGCGTTGATGTTTCCAAGATCCGTTGCCTCGCGTTTGACGCGGTCGGCACGTTGATCTTTGCGGAGCCGAGTGTCGCTGCGGTGTATGCGTCGATCGGCCAGCAGTTTGGTTCGCGAGTAACGGCAGAAGAAATCGGACCTCGGTTTCGCGAGGCGATGACTCACGCGGACAATGAGGCAGAACGTTGGTTCGGTGAACTCGGTCGAACGAATGAAGACTACGAACGCGAATTCTGGCGGCGGATCGTTCGGGATGTTTTACCCGACGTCGGTGATGCGGAGCGTTGCTTTGAAACGTTGTTTGAGCACTTCAGTCAGCCGAGGTCTTGGCGTTGTTTTGAGGATGTTGGAGCGACGCTGACGGAGTTGCAGGGGCGTGGTTACCGCGTGCTGGTGGCCTCGAACTTTGATGCGCGGCTGCATCGGGTCTGCGACGGATTGCGTGAGCTTCGCGACGTGCGGAGTCGCGTCATCTCTTCGTTGATCGGATATCGCAAAACGCATCCGGGGTTTTACACGGCAGTCGTTGATACGGCGGAATGCGATGCGAGCGAAGTGTTGATGATCGGGGATGATTTCGAGAACGATGTGGTTTCGGCGCAGAAGGCGGGGATCGCGGCGGTGCATTTGCAGCGCGATGCCAACGTAGGCGAGTCACGGAGTGACTCGCATTCGAGTCACGGAATGACTCGCCTACTGGGATCACTTTCCGACTTACTGGAGTGGCTGCCATGAAGTGTCCGTGGGTCGCCATTCAGCGGAATCCAACATCAGGAACCGGCAAACGGCGCGGGCTGTTGTTGGAGCTGGTCAGCGAATTGAAGCGGCATGGCATTGCACCGCGAATATTTGCGAATCGTGAAAAGTTGCAGGCGCGGCTCGCTGATCCGTCCGCGCGCGAGCAGTTGATTTGCATCGTCGCGGCGGGCGGCGATGGAACGGTCGGGGACGTCATCAATCGGTATCCGGGATTACCGATCGCAACGTTGCCGCTGGGGACGGAGAACTTGCTGGCGAAGTACTTGAAGATTCAACCGTCGGGAAAGCAGGTGGCCGATCTCATTGCGACGGGATCACGACGGCGGCTGGATGTGGGGCAGCTCAACGGGCGGAAGTTCACGTTGATGGCCAGTTGCGGACTTGATGCGAATATCGTGCATCTGACGCACGCGAATCGGCGCGGGCACATTCGCAAGTGGCATTACCTCCCTCCCATTTGGAATTCGATTCGGCAGTACGAGCATCCGCCGCTCCGCATCTTCATTGATGACGAGCCACAGCCACGGATCGCGCGGCTGTTGATGGAGGTGAATCTGCCGGCGTATGCGTTGGGAATTCCATTCGCGCCGCAGGCGACAGGTGATGACGGGCGATTGGACTTGTGTCTTTTTGAACGAGGCTCGACATTGCAGATGATGAAGTATTTGGGGCACGTGATTGTCGGTCGGCATCAAACGTTGCCGGACGTCACGTGCTTGAAAGCGTCACGAGTACGAATCGAAGCGGACGTCGCGGTACCGTGGCAAATGGACGGCGATCCGGCGGGGTTCACGCCGGTGGAATTACAAGTGTTGCCGGCGGCCGTCGAGGTATTTGCACCGCAGCCGTAACGTGGGGCACGTTTCCAACGTGCCTTGGTTGCAAGGGCACGTTGCAAACGTGCCCCACAAAAAACAGGGAGGAAACATGCCGGACAACCCGATCAAAGTCGGAAAATCCATCTGCGGAGCGGGGCATCCGTTGTTGTTCATTGCGGGGCCGTGTGTGATCGAGAGCGAGCAACTGGTGCTCGATGTGGCCAAGCAGCTCGCGGAGTGGGCCGCGGAAAACGACTGGCAACTGGTCTTCAAGTCGAGCTTCGA
>JANNDA010000680.1:0-9173 GCA_031387195.1 Planctomyces sp.
ATCATGATCACCGGCCACGGTTGCGAGCCTTCTTGGACCGGTCTTGATTTTGTCAGCAAATACGGACGCCCGATTTCCGCCGGCGGACAACGATCGGGCGACTCTATCGAACCGCAGGATGTGGTGCGTTCGCTGAGCCTCGACGATTTGTACCGTCAGCACGAACAAGGAACGTCTCGCCCGTTGCGTCAAGGTGGAACGCAGCGAGTCTTTCAAGCATCGCTCCCTTATCTTGCGGGCTTGGTGAAGCAGTTTCATGCACTACGTCCGTTGCACGTCACGATCGGCTGTCCGGTACGGGCGATTCGCCGGACGCTCGACGCGTTATTTGGAAAACTTCCGGTCATGTTGCACTGGATCGAAATCCCGCAACGACGTCGTGATCTGCTGCGTGACGACGATCCTGATGTGCAACGAATCAGGGATGCTGTGGCCGCTCAACAAACGGACTTCGGATTTCTCATCGACGACGACGGTGCCAATGTCGCGGTCCTGGATGAGCAAGGACGGTTCATTGGGTCGGAAGACTTGCTGTGCCTGATCGCGGAACTGTTGTTGAACGAACAACCGCATGGTGCCGTAGTTATCGACAATGCACCGCGTGAGCGATTGCAGCCGCGACTCGCCGCGAGAGGTGTTCGCTGTTGGTTGGGAGGTTGGACGCAAGCCGAACAGTGGCAGGCGCTGCGTCAAGATGCGGCCGTCTGTGGCGGCGGAGCATCGGGCCGCATCTGGTTGCGAGACACGTATCCCACGGCCGACGCCATTGTGACGCTTGCCAAGCTCCTACAACTGCTGAGCCTGGATGACGCTCCGTTGTCTCAATTAGCGGGTGATGCCGCATTCGTGCCACCGCCGCAGCCGGTCGTCTCTTGATGAGGGCCTCTTCACGAAATCTTGTCAGGCGGTAATTGGTAGACAAGTAGCGCCTTGTTGTTTATTTTTGTTCTCCTGCCGACAGATCCCCCTCGAAAACTCTTGTGGCTAGCCGGGATTATTCACGGGGCGGGGAGATTTTCGTCGCATGATGTTTCGAGTTAGCATGACGCGCAAGCGAGTGGTTGTTCGAGAAAATCACTCGCTTGCGCGTCGTGCTAAGTTCGCCCCATGAATAATCCCGGCTCGTTCCTACCCTAAGTTTCCTGACCGCATTGCCGGAAGCGGTGCTCGCTCCGTTGATGATCCCGTCTGATTGAGGACTTTTTCGATGTCAGTCCGAGAGGCATCATCACCTGATGCAGAAGATCGCGTGGACTCGACACTTGCTGGAGAGTACTCGGCGTTGTGGAGCGCCAGTTCTCAAGTGCCGGATCTGTTTGCATTTTTGCGATCGCATCCCGATATCGAACGGGATCAGCGGACCCGACTGTTGTTCCTCGATCAGGCTCGAAGCTGGACCAGTGGCGATGGTCGAACCGTTGAAGAGTACGTTCGTGGCTGCCCTGATCTCGCCGACGACAATGAGTTGGTGCTGAAGCTGCTTGTCCGGGAGTATCACTTTCAAGAGAACTCGCCGTCGGTCACGGGATTCGTTGACCGCTTTCCACATCTGCGGCCACAACTGCTGGACCATTTGTGTGTCTTCAAGAGCGAACAGACATCGGCGAGTCAGGGACTCAATGGGGGAAGTTCCTCTGGGTTTGATGAGACTGCGGCGTCGAGCTTGGTAGATGTCTCCCTCGGCTTGGAGACCCATTTTGAATCGGCCCTTCCCGATCCGAATCAATCGCTTTCGATGACAACGATCCAGTCGAAGAAGAAACCGGTCGTACCCAAGCCGGCCGATCAGCCACCGATTTCTGGTCCTCGACGTTTGCGGCAGTGTTTTCCGTTCGACACCTTACGTCCTGAATTGGCTGACGAACTTGAATCACACATGACCGAGCGGATGTTTGCGCCGGGTGAGTTTCTCATTCGGCAAGGTGATCCTGGCGATTCGCTGATTCTGATCCGCGAAGGAATGGCCAACATCGTCGTCACGGACGAGCACGGAATTCAGCACGAGATCGATCGCAGCGGGCCTGGGGCCATCTTGGGTGAGATGGCGTTGCTGACGGAAGCACCGCGGAGCGCCAGCATTGTCGCGCGCGATGCCGTCACGGTGTTGGTCCTCTCGGCACAAACTTTTCATGACTACGCCACGAGACACCCACAAATCAGCCAAGTGCTCACGCAATTGTTCGCAGAGCGATTGGGTGGCAATCGTCGAGATGTGCTCGCGGGAAAAACACTGGATCGGTATCGCATTGTGCGGCGGCTCGGCCGAGGTGGAATGGCGATCGTTTACGAAGGTGTCGATGAGGAGTCTGGCCGTCGCGTGGCGCTGAAGATGCTGAGTCACCGCTTGGTTTACGATAAACCGTCGCTGGCTTGGTTTCAGCGAGAGGCAGACATCATTGAGGGTTTTGAGCATCTCAACATCGTGAAGATGTCCGGTCGCTTTCAAGCATTTCAGTCGTTCTTCATCGTCATGGAATTCTGCGACGGCATCACGCTGGAGCGACTCGTGCGGCTCAATGGCCCGATGAATCAGGATGACTTCCGCAAAGCATTCGGCCAACTGGCCGCCGCGTTGTTGTATGCCCACGAACGCGACGTCATTCACCGAGATCTCAAACCGGTCAACATGATGGTCAACTTCGACGGCATGTTGAAGTTGATGGATTTTGGACTGGCGATGCCGTTGCACACTGTTCCTGATGCGATCGAATTGGATCGGCAAGTTGTCGGCACTCCGAGATACATGGCTCCGGAGCAACTGTTGGGTCGCGAACTCACCGAAGCGGCGGACTATTTCTCGCTGGGCTGCACGGCGTACAAACTGCTGACGGGCGATTCACTGTTCGTCGAATCGGACGTGATTAAATTGCGAGAGATTCACGCCAGTTGGAACGTTCCGGACTTCGCCGCTCGGCGTCCTGACTTCAGCCCGGAGATTTGCGACCTGCTGACGGGTTGTTTGCAACGCGACCCCAAACACCGCGCCTGCGACCTCGCCAAGTATGCCACTTGGTCTGCACCGCTGGATGTCGCCCGGTTGCTGTGAACAACTCACGCTTCGGGCTACTTTGCGGGTTGGCGAAACAATGCGTTGCACGCCCGCAGCACCGGGGGGCTGCCGCCGCCCCGCTCGCCTGGAATCTGGCCAAACGACCCGAACAATCCGCACAGATTGACGCTGTCGGACGTTTTCGTGGTAAGCCCTGCGGGTTGTGTCGAGGGCTGTACGACTTTCCGGATTCTGCCAGTTTTGCCTTGGATAACGCATCGACTCGATAAGCCGATGCCACCGCTCGCAACGGTCGTTCTTAGAAGTACGGCGTGCAACTCGTTGTCTTACGCAAAGACGGAACCGGTCGCTTCGCGGTTCAGGTTGCTCGCCATATTGCCTCCAGAGGAAAGGATTCCACTGTGTTGCTTAAGAACTGGCTGCGCGCATTTGGTCAAACCCAACGTCGTAAACCTTCCGACCGGCCTGTCGCGGCCTCCGTCGAACGAATGGAAGACCGCTCACTGCTATCCGTAGCCGCGCTCTTCGTGAATGGCGAGCTGTTCGTCAGCTCCGACGGAGGTGACAGCATCACGATCCGGCAAAACTCGGCCAACAAAGTCGAGGTTCTGGCAAATGGTGCCATCCTGGGGACCGCCCCCAATGTTCTCACGTCTGCGGTCACGTCAATCGTGATTAAAGGAGGCGATGACGCGAACACCATCGACCTCAACCAAGTCTCCAACGTGACCTATCCGAGTCTCGGCAGCATTCGTGTCGATGCCGGTAATGGTGACGATGTGATTGTGGGATCGCTCTTCTACGGTGACAGCGTGCTGGGCGGTGACGGCAAAGACACGATCACTGGTCAAGGTGGTGCGGACACGATCGATGGCGGTAACGGTGCCGACAGCATCGTGGGCGGTGACGGCGATGACAGCCTGATTGGTGAAGATGGGAGCGACACGATCAGCGGCGACGCTGGCAACGACAACATCTTCGGCGGCAATCACCTCGACATCATCTCTGGTGGTGACGGCAACGACACGATCGACGCCGGTCAAAACAACGACACCGTGAGCGGTGGTGATGGCGACGACTTCATCAACGGCATGGATGGAACGGACTCGCTGCTGGGTGATGCGGGCAACGATTCAATTCTCGGCGGTGCGGCGAACGACCTGATCTCCGGCGGCGATGGCAATGACACGCTCTTGGGCCAAGCCGGCGTGGATACGCTCAACGGCGATCTGGGTGATGATTCACTCAATGGCGGCGACGGCAACGACGTGCTCTCCGGCAACCTGGGGAACGACATTATCAATGGTGCTGCGGGCAATGATTCGATCTTCGGGAACGAAGGGGACGACAAGCTGGTGGGTGGAGCAGGTCATGACACGCTCGATGGATTCTTTGGGAATGACACCATCTTCGGGCAAGCCGGCAATGACTCGCTGATCGGCGGCGGTGGTAACGACAGCCTGGACGGCGGAGCTGGCAACGACATCTTAGAGAGCGGTGATCTGGTCCCAGAAGACGTCGGAGTCACGATTTCGGTGGCCAACACATCCATCCCAGAAGGGGATGGCGGAACCGTCAACATGACCTTCACGCTGACTTTGTCGGCGACCAGTTTCCAGACCATCTCGATCAGCGTGGCGACGGCCGACGGGACCGCCTCAAATGTGGCCTCCGATTACACGGCAGTGAATCAGGTGCTGACTTTCGCTCCCGGCACATTGACGCAAACGGTGATCGTCGGAGTCACTGGCGATACGACGTTTGAGTCTGACGAAACCGTTCGACTCATATTGAGCAATGCGATCAACGCCCGACTCCTCAACCAAGAGGCCATCGGCACGATCATCGAGGATGACACTGCCGCCACCGGGTTGTTCGCAGCGGATTTCACAACCGGAGAATTGTTCTCCGTTGATCCGATCACAGCCGCGAGCACTTTGATTGGCTCGACGGGAGTCACTGGCCTCAATGATATTGCACGAGATGCGAATGGAGTGATCTACGGTTATCAAGCGGTATCAAATAATTTGTACACAATCGATCCGGTAACCGCAGTCGCAACACTGGTAACAACAGTGACCGGGATCACTGCCTTCACGGCAGAAGGCGACATTACCTTTGATCCTGTGAACAATGTCCTTTACGCACTGTTTGCTGGCGGTAGCCAAGAGCTCTATAGCATCAATCCGGTCACGGGCGTTGCTACCAATGTCGGAACTCTGCAGGCCGGTGGTGGAAACTTGGCCGCAGCGAGTGACAACATTCAAACTGACTATCTCGCCTTCCAAGGCGGAACCTTGTACGCGGTCATTAGTGATGGCATCACCGGCACGAATGCCACTTTCAATGACTCGCTGCTGACGATCAATCCCGCGAACGCCGTGGTCACTCGAGTGGGCCCTCTGGGAGTTGCTCTGCCACTACAGCTTGGTGCGCTGGACTACGATGCCTCGGCAGACAATTTTGCCATGCTGGAAGGCTTGTCTGGTGACTTGTTTCGAGTCAATCGAACGACCGGAGCGGCAACGCGAACCGGTAATACTGGAATCACGAGTGGCAGCGCGATGACGTTTGGAGCGGCGGCACTATCACTGATTCAGACGGCGTCGATTGGAGATGTGTTTATTGCGGAAGGAAATCAGGGAACTCAGACCCTGACCTTCACGGTTTCGTTGTCGCAATTCAGTTTGTCACCCGTCAGCGTCAACTTCAGCACCGTCAATGGTACGGCCACAGCCGGAATAGACTTCGTGGCCGCATCGGGATTACTGACATTCGCTCCCGGCACCACGACACAGGCGGTGACGGTGATCGTGAATGGTGACTTCCGGCAGGAAGCGAACGAGACCTTCTTCCTGCAACTTACCAATCCCGTGGGAACAGCCATCGGAGACGGTTCGGGTGTGGCGACGATCGTCGATGACGATGCTGGAGCGATTACCCCCGATACATTGCTCGGCAATACGGGCGATGACACGTTAATCGGTGGACCTGCGGCTGACTTGCTCAACGGCGATGGTGGCAACGACTTGATCTTCGGCAACGGGGGCAACGACACCATTTTGGGAGGCAGTGGAATAGACACGATCAACGGTGGTGACGGCGACGACTCAATTGACGGCCAGGGTGGAGCGGACGTGATTGATAGTGGCAATGGCGACGATCTCTTCATGTGGAATGGAGCGTCCAGCGGCAACGACACAGTGACGAATGCGTCAGGTGCTGACGGTGTGTTGGTCAGGCTCGACGGTTCGTCCAACGTGGCGACGATTGGGCAAACGCCAATCCCGGTTGGAGGAGTCTTTGGCTTCCTGCAAATTTCTGAGGGAGGAGCGACGCTGACGGTGGATAGTTCGGTGGCTCAAGTCACCGTGGATGGTGGTGCTGGCGACGACACCATCACCGTGACCAACATCGACTTGGTTTGCCGCGGCTCAGTGGTTGTTCGTGGCAACACGGGCGACGACTTGCTGATTGGACAAAACGCCAAGATTGGAGCCATGCGACTCCGTATGGAAGGTAACGACGGCAATGACTCGATCGTCGGCACGCAGGGAGATGACACGCTGGCCGGTGATGCGGGAATCGACCGTATCAAGGGGGGACTGGGCAACGATCTGATCCTCGGTGGAACGAGCATTGACTCGCTCAATGGTGATGCGGGCAACGACACGATCCTGGGCGGTGACGGCACTGATACGCTCGTCGGTGACGGAGCGGACACGATCTTTGGCGACGCCGGCAACGACAACCTTCGAGGCGATCAAGGGGCCGACATTCTCTCCGGTGGAGATGGTGACGACACTGCCAGTGGTGGTGACGGCAACGACACGATTACCGGCGATGCAGGCAACGACTCACTGTTGGGGAACTCGGCTTTAGACAGCATCAGCGGTGGTGAGGGTGACGACACGCTCGACGGTGGGCGTAACGACGACATCCTTAATGGCGAAGCGGGCAACGATCGGATTCGTGGCGATCACGGCAACGACTCCATCAGTGGCGGTGGCGGCAACGACACCATCAATGGCGGAGACGGCGATGATGCGATCAATGGCCAAGCTGGCAACGACCGGATGACCGGTGCCGACGGCGACGACTTCGTCAACGGCGGTGAAGGAAGCGACATCGTCACGGGCGGTGACGGTGACGACACGTTGCTGGGTGGTAACGGTAACGACGTCATCCTCGGCGAACAGGGCGACGACTTAATCAACGGACAAGGCTCGACAGATACGCTTGCTGGAGGCCAGGGCGACGACACTCTCGTGGCCGCTGCCGCAGGCGAAGTGAACGAGCAGTTTGTACTGTCGATTCCAGTCCAGATTGATCTGAAAGCGTTGTAGAGTTTGCGGACAACGCTGATCGTTTCATGACAAAAAAGAGCGGGCCGCTGATGATGATCAGCGGCCCGTTTTCGTTTTGAGAGACTAGCCCGACGCGCGAGCGAGGGGGTCATCGTCATCTCTCGCTGGCGCGTCGGGCTAGTTTGAGTGCGTCTCAACCGCTCGTCAGCCAATGACCTCATATCCCTTGCGCTGTTCGCGGGATTGCCATTTGTTGGCTTCATCGTCGCCGACCATTTCTTGCTTATCGGGATCCCACGTCAGCTTGCGGCCGAGTCGAATCGCAATGTTGGAAAGATGGCAGGTCGTCATCGCTCGGTGATGCGTGTAGACGTCGCTGATCGGCAGAGTGCGAACGACGCAGCACACGAAGAAATACCGCATGTGGCGGTAGCCTTCATCGCCTGGCTCTTTGCCATTGTAGAGCTTGACCAGGGCGTCAGCGGGGAGTGGATTCGTTTCAAGATCTTCAACCGGCTTGCCCTTCAGCGAGCCTCGGCTGACGAAGATTCGGCCTTCGGTTCCTTCGATGAGGATGCCGTTCTCTTCATCGCTGCGAATCAGCATATCGACGCCGTTCGGGTACTTCACATTGATTTGGAACGTGCTCGCGGCGTTGTACATGTTCGCGATCGTGGGAACTCCGTTCTCGAACGGAACGGGGTGCTTGGCAGTTCCCTCGACGCTGATCGGGCCGCTGTTCTCCATGCCGATCGCCCAGGTGGCGATATCGACGTGGTGAGCGCCCCAGTCGGTCATTTTGCCGCCGGAGTATTCGTACCACCAACGGAACTCGTAATGCGTGCGAGACTCCGGGTAGTTCTTGTTGTTCCCGAAGCCCCCTTGCAGGTAGTCGGTCATCGGCGCTTGGCCAAGCCACATATCCCAGTTGAGGTGTTTGGGAACGTCCGCCTTCGGGATCACTGAACTGGTCGGTGCGCCGCCGATGCGGCATTCGACCTTTTGAATTTTGCCGAGTCGCCCCGAACGAGCGAGCGCGACGGCGACCAAGAACTGATGCTTCATCTTGCCGCCATTGGCCGACATTTCGCTGCGTTGCTGCGTGCCGACTTGGAAGACGCGCTTCGTCGCGTCGAGCACTTTGATGATCTGCTTTCCTTCATCGATGGTCAGCGTGAGCGGCTTTTCGCAATACACGTCTTTGCCGTGCTTCATGGCGTCGATCGAAATCTTCGAGTGCCAATGATCCGGAGTGACGACCGTGACAAGCTGAGCCTCCGGATGTTTGTCGAGCAGATCGAGATAATGCTCGTAGGCTTTGACCTCTTTGGCATTCCCCTTCTTGTTCTGGATCTCTTCGACTTTCTTCTGGCCCTTTTCTTTGTGCTCGGCATCGACGTCGCAAACGGCGACGCAGTCTCCAAATGCGAGCGCATTCGGCCCGACCGCGTTCCAGCGATCGCCCGTCCCGATGCAGGCGATGAGCGGTCGCTCATTCGGCGATTGAAACGCTTTCGCCGCTGCGGGATCGCGGAAGAACCAGTACGGCATGCTGCTGGCAGCGGCCGCCGCCAGCGTAGTTTGCAGGAAATCTCGGCGTGATTTTTGAGTCTTTCGTGGGCGGCTCATGATCGAGTACTCCTCAAAGCAAAGGGATGAGAGATGTTTCAGCAGAGTGAAATCGAGCGGCGTCAAAACGGGACAACACTCGCCGAACGAACGTCGGTGCGGCAGTCTATGCAGGGCGTCTGGCGATGAAAACCGAGCCACTGCTTGGCATTCCGTGAGACATTCAGGCCATCAATGTCGTCTTTCGCTCCGCGAAAGAACGTCCTTTCGCGGAGCGAAAGGCGACA
>JANNDA010000684.1:0-1791 GCA_031387195.1 Planctomyces sp.
GCTTGGTTCGCCAGACCCGCCCCCAAACTACCCCTACGCGTCCGCGCGGGCGGGCGCTCCGATCGGCTTTGACCTATGCCGTGTGACGCGTTCGCCCTCGCTGACGCTTCGGGTTAGTTTTGCCGTACCAAGCTCTTAACCACTCAACCAACGGTCATAGACCCAATACATGTCCGCCGCCACCAGCACGCCGATGAGGCCGTAAACGGCATACGTCCAAGTCCGCATCGCGTCGTCTCGCGCGATGCGGTGCGGGCTCCACACGACGTTGTCTTGCTCGGCCAGGACGTTGTCCAGCAATTGCTTGACGAAGACCTGCGAGCGACCTTGAGCGTCTCGACCACTGAAATAAACCCCCAGCAACCGCACTGGTTCGCTGCCGATCAATTGGCCAAATCCGCCCGTCAGTAATCGAGCGAAGCTGCGGCGGCGGTCGTTGACCTCGGACAGCAACCGATACAGCCGAGTGTTACTGGCGGACGACGGATCTTTCTTGAACGTCGAATAAATCCAATCACGGAACCAGCCGACGCACAGCTTCGTGACCCAGCTCGCCGATTCCGGATCGATTGGCCGTCCCGTAGCGAAGCGCGATCCCGCCTTCACTTCGGACGTGAACGCGCGGTTGACATCAGCCGCACGGCTGAGGAATTCCGGCAGACCGCCGAGCGATTCAATTCCCGAAAACAAACAGGCCACGGGGAACAACATCTCCAAGCCTTCGTGCAACAGTTGCACGTCCTGAGCCACCACATGCGAGAAGTCTGGGCAACCCTCAGCCGCCCATTGAGACGGGACCACCGTCACCAGGCCATTGATCCCGCAAAACGGATTCCGTGCTCGATTCACCAAGCGGCAGACGTAGCGCAATCGGCGGGCGGTCTCATACAACGCTTCACTGGAGAGCGGGCCGATTGAGCTGCCGGACGCCGCCCCACTGGCCTGTCCCAGCGACGAAGCCGCTTGCCCCGGAGCCATTGTGGACATCGCGCCGAGAATCGACTGTCCTGATCCACCACCGCCCATGCCGGACGAGAGCTGACCCGGTGCCAGCGTCATGATCGAACCGGCCGAGCCGAGCCCGCCCGGTGAGGACATCGTGGCGATGGACGACCCGCCGCCGAACGCAGCGCGCGGACCGTCCGTCATTTGCCGCACGATCGCGGAAACTCCCGGCACGAACAGAAACGCCGCCTTCGCATTCGCGAAGATGCGCAACGGTTGTGCCGTGTCAGGCGACGGCCCGGTCGCTGTGGCCGGAAACTTCGCCCCCATCAGGAACGCGCGCTCTTGATCTTCCGGCAAGCCAATGACCATGAACAGCGGGAACGATTGCAGACTCAGACCTTGACGCCCCAATTGAGACAGGGCTTCGGACCAAGCATGGTCAATGTCCGGAAACTCCGGCGTGTCTTCGATGCTCAGCAGGCGAATCACATACAGAATCAGCCGCACAAAGGCATACAGCACGACCACCAACCAACCACACAAATGGGCGTCGATCAGGTCGAAGCCGGAGGTCTTGCTCCCCACGTTGAAGAATTCGCAGATCTCCTCGTTGAAGATTCCCGCCACCAAGGCGATCAGCAGCAAGACGATGAGATGCACGATTTGATAAGTGCGTGGTGACAGCCCCGTGGTCTTTTTCGCGGCTCCGAAGACCCACGCCGCACCGTTGCAAATTGAGTTGATGATCGTCTGAAAAAACGCCATGTGATTCGCCTTCTTCTGCGTTCGATTCTGTCTCAAACAAGTTCGTATCGCGGCGAAGCCGCAAATACGTAGCCGTCA
>JANNDA010000714.1:0-5358 GCA_031387195.1 Planctomyces sp.
GGCGACGCGGGATTTGAGTCAGGGGTGGATTGCGAGGCCAAAAATGAAATTTGAAGACCTGACCCCTGCGGTTAATCGTTGTCCAGAATCGTCCCCAGACCTTGGTTGTCCGCGAAGAGCGCGTTGAACGCATTCGTCAGATTGACGAACAGCGACTCACTCGACTCTTTCGCCGAATCTCCGAGGATCGAGATGCTGATTGTCTTCGTGGTTTCTCCGGGTGCGAAGGTCACGAGTCGGCTCGTGGCGGTGTAGTCACGCGAACTCAAGGCGGTGTCGTTGGCCGTGGAACACCGGACTGACACGGGCAGATTGCTGGCGGCGGACAATGTCACCGTGAAGATCGCGTTGACAGCTCCGCCGGTCCCTTCGGTGACGGTCACGTCGTTGATGGACAATGTCGGCGTGGCGTCGTCATCCAGAATCGTGCCGATCCCTCGGCTGTCGGCGATCGTGGCATTCGAGGCGGCGCTCAGATTGATGAAAAACGTTTCGTTGAGTTCATCGCGAGCATCGCCGGCCACCGCGATGCGGAACGTCTTGATCGTTTCGCCGGGCGCAAAGTTCAACAACTGACCGCTGGTCGCAGCGAAATCGGCGGGAGCCACGGCGGTGCTATTGGCCGTCGCGTACTTCACCGAAACTGGGAGTCCGCTCACAGCGAACAACCTCACGGTGAATTCCGCTTCGACGACGCTGCCGGTTCCTTCGGTCACAGTCACATCATTGATGGACAGCGACGGCTTCGGATCGTTGTCGGTGATCGTGCCTTGGCCTTGGCTCACACTGATTGAAGCGTTGCTCGCATCGCTGAGGTTGACCAAGAATGTTTCGCTCGCTTCGTCCAGCGAGTCTCCCGCCACTGGCACCGTGATCGTCTTGCTCAGATCTCTCGGAGCGAAGGTGACGGTCCCGCTGGTGGCGTCGAAGTCATTGGGGGCGACCGCCGTGCGATTGGCCGTGGCATAGTGGACTGTGATCGGCAACCCGCTCTTGGCCGACAGCTTCACCGTGAAAACCGTGTTGACGGGAATCCCCGTCCCTTCGGTCACCGTCACATTGTTGATGGAGAGTGCTGGCGCGTTGTCGTTGTCCGTGATGATTCCTTGACCTTGGGCATCGAAGATCAGGGCATTGGTTGGGACGCTCAAGTTGACGAAGAATGTTTCTTGGGCTTCGTCCAACGAGTCTCCCGTCACCATCACCGTGAAAGTCTTGCTGGTCTGACCGGGCGAGAATGTCAGCGTCCCGCTCGCCGTCGTGAAGTCGCTGCCCGCTGTCGCCGTTCCGTTGGCGGTCGCGTATCTCACGGTGATTGGCAGAGTGCTGGCTGCCGACAAGGTCACTCGGAACATCGCGCTGACCGAGCCTCCCGTTCCTTCCGTGACGGTCACATCGTTGATCGACAGACCGGGAAGATGAGTTCCTTCCGCGACCACGAGATTGAACGTGTCGCTGACGCTGGCATGGCTGCCGTCCGTGGCAATGACCTTGATGGACAGCGTGCCGACCTCCGAATGCGGCGGCGTGCCAGAGAACGTCTGAGTCCCCGCCGTGAACGTCAGCCAGCTTGGCAAGGGACTGCCGTCCGACTTCGTGGCCGAGTACGTCAGCGAATCACCGGCATCGACGTCCGCGAACGTGGTCCCCGCGAAGGCGAAGGAGAACGCCGTCAGGTCTGTCGTGTTCTGATCGGCAATGGCGTGCGCCACGGTCGGCGAGTCGTTGACGCCGTCGATGGTGACCGTGACCGTCGCCGCCGCGCTGTCGGCCGAGCCGTCGTTCGCGAGATAATCAAACTCGATCACACGCGACTGGCCGACGTTCAAACCTTGATCCGCCCCGCTCGGCACGACGCTGAAGGTTCCGTTCGAGCGGAACGTCACACCCGCCGGAGCGGTCCCGACGACGGCGTAGGTCAGCGAGTCACCATCCGCATCGGAGGCGGTCGGCACGCTGCCGTTGATCGAGCCGTCGTCTTCCGACCCGCTCGCCGATGCCGCGCCCCCTGTCACCGGAGCGTTGTTCCCAGCAGCCGCGATGCCGGCGACCTCGACCTCGACGAACGCCGAGGCACCTGGCGCTTCATAGTCGGAGAGAGCAAACAACAGTTGCCCATCAGCGGTGTCTTCGGCGATCGCTTCGACTCCTTTCGAGGCAAACGAGAGCGTGGTCCCGCCGGGCGTGGCCGTGAGCCAGTCGTCAAAGATCTGAGCACCGTTGAACGACGAGTGGACACCATCAAAGCTCGGATGCCAGATGAAGCCCCGACCGTCGCGGGTCTCGCCAACCGCGTAGCCGTGATTACTGACGTCGAGGACACGGCCCTCGACGCGATTGCCGGACGAGTCCTTGAGCAGCGTCAAGTTGCGGTTCGAATCCCAGACTGCGGCGTTGAAATAATCGTTGTCGAGTGCGTCAACCTCGCCGATATATCCACCGATGTAGTTTCCACTCGGTGAGATCGAGTACGCGAGGCTGTCGAAGTCGAACGGATCGTCCAACCGATGAATCCCTGCGTCGTCCCAATAGTAGGCGACACCATTGAAGACTTCGTGACTTGCGAAACCGACGACGATCTCGCCATTAGCAGATACATCAAATGCCGCTGAGCGCAACAACTCCTGACGATTCGGTCCAACGTATCGCCCTCGCGCCTCCTCCCGAATGTCCAACTCCGCGCATCAGCCAACATCCCAACGCCAAACCGCATCCATTCACCATTCCCCTGCGCTTCAATCACCATCAACACGCCAACCTCACCGCATTGATCTCGAAGAGCGTTGCGGTCTTGGTGCTGCCGACAACGTCATACCCGACGATCGCGACCACCTGAGTCGCGGGATCGAACCCCAGATCGCGAAACTCATACGTCGTCGGAGCCACAATCACATTCGCCGCCAACACCACCCGCCCCTCCAACACCTCCGCCAAACAAGAAGCAACGCGCCGTCCCCGAAGCTTCTCGTTGGCTCCGCACGCTTCACAGCGCCCGCGTCTCTCACCGACCCAACTCTTCCCGCACCCGCAACACCAACGCCGCAAACGTATCATCACCGCGTAACCGTTCGCCAGCCCGTTGCACCGTCATCGACAACCCACTCGCCGAGACACCAAACACCGCCGCCAGCTCCGACGCCGAGACCGACAACAACTCCCGACACAACATCATCGCCGCATCACGAGCCGAATTCCCATGCCGCCCCCGTCGGCAAATCACCGCAGCCGAAGTCTCAAACACATCCGCCACCACCGCAATCACCTCCTCCGCCGTCCGCGGCCCCGCCTGCGAGCCACCCGCCAAACAAACCGTCTGCACTCGTTTCACAAACGCCTCACTCCCAAGAATCCACCCCTCCACAGCCGGCTCCAACGGATTGACAGTTTTTTCGCTGGCTTCACCCAGCCCCGCCTCCACAAACCGCTTGTACGCAATCCGAGCCGCCCCTTCGCGATGACTGTACTCCGCCAACACCGTCGGCCAATCCAGCCACTCCGGCGCACCGCGCGGATCGAGGTAATGCCGATAGCTGCTCCAGAGCCACCCCTCCGGACGTGACGCCCGCCGAGCACGGCACGGATTCAAATGCACGTAACGAGTCAACTCCCAAGCGTGTGATTCGTTCTCGACCACAACGTCATGGAATCGTCCCTGAAACAACGGCCCGTGACGCTCATGCCACCGGTTGAACAACGCGGCATAACCACTCTCCAAATCGTGCATCCCCGCCGACAGCGACGGCGTCGGAATCCGAAAGAACAAATGAAAGTGATTGTCCAACAACACCCACGCAAAAACTCGCCAACGATGCCGACTCGCGACACGATCCAGCAGCCGAACAAACTCCCGCCGATTCAAGTCATCCCGCACAATATCGCGACGTTCGAGTCCTCGGTTCGTCACATGATGCAAGCTGTCGGCCACGTCGTATCGCAACAGCCTTGCCATCGGTCTCGTCTCCGTCCGGGGTCAGGTCTTCAAATTTCATTTTTGGCCCGCGATCCACCCCTGACTTTTACCCCACGTCGCCATTTCAAACAAAGTCGCACATCATTCGTGAGGCCAAAAATGAAATTTGAAGACCTGACCCCTACGCTCCAAACGACATGTCAATTCACCAAAAAGAAACAGCCCGGCAGCTTCATGCCGCCGGGCTGTTTCGTGGACTCATTCTGCCTGAAGGCGGGACTACGAACTACTTCTTTTCGATCGCCGCTTGTGCCGCCGCCAAGCGAGCAATGGGCACTCGGAACGGCGAGCAACTGACGTAGTCGAGGCCGACGCTGTGGCAGAACTTGACGCTGTCGGGATCGCCGCCGTGTTCGCCGCAGATGCCGACTTTGAGGTGCTGGTTGTGCTTGGCTTTTCGAGAAGCGCG
Organism: Planctomyces sp.; assembly: GCA_031387195.1. Classification (GTDB taxonomy): domain Bacteria; phylum Planctomycetota; class Planctomycetia; order Planctomycetales; family Planctomycetaceae; genus SXKJ01. The sequence continues at coordinate 4,380 of JANNDA010000714.1, forward strand.
GCCCTTTTGGACGCCGATCTCGATCAATTGGCCAACTCCGTTCACGTCGATCGACTGGAATGGATCAACGGGCAGGATCTTCTCTTTGAGGTACGTTGGCATGAAGCCTTTGATGTCGTCGCGGCTGAAGCCGAACGTCATTTGGGTCAGGTCGTTCGTGCCGAAGCTGAAGAACTCGGCCTCTTCGGCGATCTTGTCGGCGGTCAGGGCGGCGCGCGGGACTTCGATCATGGTGCCGATGAGGTACTCGACTTTGACTCCGGCTTTCGCCATGCAGTCTTCGGCGACGGCGATCGCGCGCTTCTTGAGGAACGTCAGCTCTTCGACGCCGACGACGAGCGGGATCATGATTTCTGGCAGAACCTTTTTGCCTTTCTTCTGGACCTCAATGGCGGCCTCGATGATGGCGCGAACTTGCATGTCGCCGATTTCCGGGAAGACGATCGGCAGGCGGCAGCCTCGGAAGCCCATCATCGGGTTCATTTCGTGAAGCTCGTCCACACGCTCGAAAATCTTCTCGACGCTGGTGCCGATTTGCTTGGCGACCGCTTCCGCACCGGCGAGGTTGTCCTTCTGCGGCAGGAATTCGTGAAGCGGCGGATCGAGCAATCGGATCGTGACCGGCAACCCGTCCATGGCCTCGAAGATGCCGACGAAGTCTGCCTTCTGGAACGGCTCGATTTTCGCGAGCGCCTTTTGGCGGTCTTCTACCGTTGTGGCGAGGATCATCTCGCGGACGGCGGCGATGCGATCGTCACCGAAGAACATGTGCTCGGTGCGGCACAGGCCGATCCCTTCGGCTCCGAACTCGAGCGCCTTCAGTGCATCGGCCGGGCTGTCGGCGTTGGTGCGAATCTTGAGCTTGCGATACTTGTCGGCCATGTTCATCAGCGTCGCGAATTCGCCCGTCATCGTCGGTGGGATCGTCTCGACCTTGCCGAACATCACGTCGCCGGTCGTGCCGTTGATCGTCACGAAA
>JANNDA010000747.1:0-2584 GCA_031387195.1 Planctomyces sp.
GACGTCGGCGATGCAATCCAGCGTGTTGGCTCTGAATCGAGCCTACGCCCCGGTTCATGTTGTCGATGTACGGCGCGCTTTCACTCTGCTTTATAAAGGCCAAGCCGAGGTCGTTCACATCGAAGAGGGTCAGTACATGACCTTCAACTTCGAACGGTGGCTGGAGCTCAGTGAAACGAAGTGTGCCCTCGATGACATCTGCGAATGGGACGACTGGATACGCACCGTCGCCTTTGCGATTCAAGTTCCTCGCGTCATCCGGCTGTTGGATTACGACCGCGTTCCGCGCAACGTGGTCAAGTTCAACCGCCGGAATGTTTTTTTGAGAGACGAGAACCGCTGTCAGTACTGCACGAAGAAATTTGGGACACATTATCTCAGTTTGGATCACGTGATTCCGCGTAGCCGCGGCGGTCCTTCAACATGGGACAACATCGTCTGCGCCTGCTTGAGGTGCAATGTTCGCAAAGGGGGACGGACTCCTCAGGAGGCGGGCATGAAGCTGTTTCAGATGCCGTCTAAGCCACGTCGAAACCCTTCTTTGGCACACCAATTGTCATCGCAAAAGTACTCCGCTTGGAAGAACTTCCTTGATTGACAGGTGGTCTTCAAGTGATACCCTGCCGAACATGTTTGCGGGCCGCTTTTTTCTTCGGAGATCAATCGATGTTGACCCCCACTTCTAAAAATCGTGTCGTGTCTTTCACAGATTCCCGATCGTCGCGATCAGGCTTTACGTTGATTGAGCTACTGGTGGTCATCGCGATTATTGCTCTGTTGGCATCCCTTTTGTTGCCGGCAGTGCAAGCCGCGCGTGAAGCGGCTCGGAAAACAGAGTGCATTAACAATCTGAAGCAGATGGCCTTGGCCAGCCACAATTACACGGACACACACAAGAGCTTTCCTTCTGGGTTCATTGTGAATCCCAATGCCTCGGTCAATTTTCCATTTACTGACCCGATCAACATTCAACTCGGTCCGCCGATCAGCGGTGCTGCTCAAATCGCGACAATTGCCGACTGGACATACTCTGCAAGTTGGAGTTGGCAGGCAATGATTCTTCCTCAAATGGGAAGTACGACGGTGGGTGTGAATTTCAAGACGCTCAAGTTCGACGCGCCGATGCCCGGAGACAACATGTCTGCGATTGAAACACCAATCCAGAGCTACGTTTGCCCGTCTAGCGCGCTACCGAGCAATCGGCCACTGTTTCCGGTCACGCCACCTCGACCGCAGGGGCTCGGCTACTCGAACTACCGCTGCTCGATGGGGACGACTCCGAACAATGGGATGATGTACCAAGACAGCGCTGTGGGCTTTAAGAGCATCCGGGATGGTGAGACGCAGACGTTGCTGTTCGGTGAGTCGCTATTTGGTTTTTGGGGCGACGGAAATAGTTGTTGTGCGCGAGTCGCTGACGACAATATGGACGGCATTCCGGATCGAGGTACCGATGGCGTTCTCATGTCGGCGCGTCCTTCAACATTTGACACTTATTGGTCGGTGTCATCGGGCGGTTTTTTGATCCATTACTTCGGCTTCGGCAGTTGGCACGCAGACGTTTGCAATTTCGCGCTATGTGACGGCGGGGCTCGGTCTATTTCCAAGACCATCGACTTCAAGATTTTGAAGATGTTGGCCACTCGCGATGGTGCTGAGCGAGTTCCTGAGTACTAAGACCGTAGCCGCAAGCTTCCAGCTTGCGAGCAGTTTTTCCGGCAAGTTGGCAGTTTGTTACTGCGTTGTAAGACATCAAACAGAAAGCCGGACTTCTTCTTCAGAAGCCCGGCTTTTTCTATTTGAGTCAGCACATATTGTCGGGAAAACGCTCGATCAACCGACGTCTTGTTGCGACCATTGACCGTCGATCAGTCGCCAAAGGCTTGGTCTTGGATTCTGATCGCGAAGCTCTGCAGGAAGCCGGTGTTGGCGAACGCCATCGTAGCACTGCAACATGGCGAAGCGGCGGATTGATGCGGGGATGCCCACTGCGGTGAAGCCTGGATGACCCGTTGCCGGGAATGGACCGCCGTGGTTCATGGCCGGGCTGACGGCGACGCCGGTGGGCATCTTGTCGTTGATTAGTCGGCCAACGCACGCTCGGAGCGCTGGTTCGATCCGCGAATACAAAGCGTCGTCTTGCCCACCGTGAGCGCTGTAGACGGCACCCGTCAAGTTTCCCTCCAGCGATTCAAGAATCGCCACGAGTTGTGCCTCATCTTTGGCGATGACGAACAGTGATTCATTTCCGAAGGCTTCATTTTGCAGGGCATGTGGGTTGGCCAGGAATTTTTCGCCGGAGACTTTCAACAATGTGTTCCGATGGCTGAATCCTTTACCTCCGCCGGGTTGTCCTCCCGCGATGACTTCCGCCCCTGCATCAACGAGCGACTTCACACCTGCTTCAAAGTTCCGGAGCACTCCTTCGCTCAGCATTGTGCCGACGGGAGCCGCCTCGAATTTTTCCTTCACGGCATTCACAAAGGCGGTGGTCTGCGGATCATCGATCAACAGCACCATGCCGGGGTTCGTGCAGAACTGACCAGTCCCCATCAAACAACTGGTTGAGAATTCCGCAGCGATT
>JANNDA010000752.1:0-1814 GCA_031387195.1 Planctomyces sp.
CCGCCGACTACGACGGCGTGGTGGCCAACGCCTTTCGCGGCGCCGAAACCCGCTTCTGCGTGGTGTCGTTCACCTCGGACTGGCTGTTTCCGACCCCGGAATCGCGCGCCATCGTCCACGCGCTCAATGCCTCCGGCGCGCGCGTGTCGTTCGGATGCGTGGCGGTCACGAGGCGGACGATGTAATCCACGACGTGATCGCTGATGGGAATCATGCGCACGGTCTTGCGCAGTTCGAGCACGCCGGGGCCGTCCAGCACGGGTTTCGGCTGCTCCAGCGCGCCGGCCGTGGTGCGCTTGATGATCGTCTTGAGGTCGGCATCCGACGGGTAATCCACCCACACCATGAACATGAAGCGGTCGAGCTGCGCCTCGGGCAGCGGATACGTGCCCTCCTGCTCGATGGGATTCTGCGTCGCCATCACCATGAACGGCTCCTGCAACACGTAGGTTTTCTTGCCGACGGTGACGTTCTTTTCCTGCATCGCCTCGAGCAGCGCGGCCTGTGTCTTGGGCGGCGTGCGGTTGATTTCGTCGGCGAGCAGCAGATTCGTGAACACCGGCCCCTGCACGAAGACAAACTGCTTGTGGCCCGTGGCGTGATCTTCCTCCAGCACCTCGGTGCCCGTGATGTCCGACGGCATCATGTCCGGCGTGAACTGGATGCGCTTGAAGTTCATCGACAGCGCCTTGGCCAGCGTGCTGACGAGCAGCGTCTTGGCGAGGCCCGGCACTCCCATCAACAGGCAGTGCGAGCGGCAGAACATCGCGATCAGCAACTGATCGACGACCTCGGCCTGGCCGATGATGACCTTGCCGATCTCCTGCCTCAGCCGCGCATAGGCGTTGGCGAGGCCGCGAATGGCGGCCAGTTCGCGTTCCCGCGCACCGACCTCGATATCCGCCGGGTCTTCGGCAAACTGATCTTCATCGGCGGGAATGAATGTCATGGCAATCGGCCCGTGCGTGGAATCGAGTTTCGGCGAGTCGGTCAGTAAGATGGCGGGCCATGATAACGGGGTGGCCGTCGGCTCGCCCGTCACACCATGGAGAGAAAGGTTCCGCCTGATGTCCGATCGCGATACGTGGCCCGACAATCCCAGCGACCCGCCGCGGCGTGTCAAACAGTGGGAGGAAAAGTCGGGCGGTGGCGGCTGCGTGAAATTCGCGTTGATTGTCGGTGGCTTGAGCTTCGCGGGGCTGCTCGTCTGCTGCGGCGGGCTCGGTTGGTTTATCTGGGGCTTCATTCCCAAGTTCGCCTCCACACCGGCCGATGTCGCGGCCCTCGGACAGCAGGTGATGCAGATCAACATTCCCGAGGAATTCGTCGGCGAGACGGGCATGTCGATCGACAACTGGTTGATTGCCATGAAGTTCGCCAACTACCGCCACAAAGCCGGCAAGGGAGCACTGCTGATTGGATCGATGCAGGTCAAGTTTGGCGAACTCTCGGATCAGCAGGCGGACTTCAAGGCCCGGGCGTCAGAACAGTCCGAGGACGAACCCAAACTGGAGATCAAGCAGACCGAGGAGCGTCAGTTCACGATTCGCGGAAAGCGGGTGACCTTCCAGTTTTCGGAGGCCGACGAAGTGGGGACCGACAAGAAGTTTCGGCTGGTCACGGGGGAACTGGAAGCACCGGGCCGCATCACGATCCTGCAACTGACACTCGAAGAAGAAGCCTACGACGTAGACGCCGTCGTGAAGATGATTGAGTCGATTCAGTAGGTCGCCTTCATAGGACGGACCCCTTGGTCCGTCATGGCCCACTGTAGTACTGACGTTTTGTTTCTTCGCGGGCCGCGAAGATTTTCA
>JANNDA010000948.1:0-2209 GCA_031387195.1 Planctomyces sp.
TACCAAGCAAAATCCATACGCGGGGTTTAGCGACTCTGGGTGAATAGCGCAATTCTGTTCTCTATGCTATTTTCTAAGGGTGCGGAAAATGGGTTTAATCGCACGCCGCAGGCACGCGCGTTTGGAAACGCGCGTGCGTGCGGCAGTACATCGCGGCGAAGCCGCAACCAAAAGTAACCCGAAGCGTTAGCGAGGGCGAGCGCTCCAAGTCGCTCCGAATTCACAGTCGTTTGGAGCGTCCGCCCTCGCTCACGCGTCGGGTTACTTGCCTTACCGCGCCGACCCGAAGCTCGACGGGATCGCCAGTCGATCGCGAACTTGCGTAGACGTCTCACCCAACAGATCGAGCGTCTGACAGTGTGCGTGAACGTCGCGGCAAGCTTCTTCCCAAGCCGGGAAGAGTCCCTGCTCCAGACGTTGCCGAGCGAGTTCCGTGGCGAGTGTTTCCACCTGTCGTTGTAGTCCGCGACGCAACCGTCGCGTGAACAGCATCACCAGGACTGTCGCCCAGATTCCGAAGATGACTCCCGCGCTCACAAAAAAATCTGTCGGGAGGATTTTGCCGGGATCGCTCAACGAGTCCCAAAAGAAACTCCTGATGATCCGGTACAGCACGAAGACGACGAACGACATCAGCAACACTTCGTACCACAAACGAATCAACAGCCCAGAACGCCGCCTGGCCACGTCATCGACCATGCCGTCGATCCGCTGGCTCGCGTCCCCCAAGAACTGACCTTCGACTCGAGCCGCGTCCTGCCGCAGCTCCTGCACAGTCTTTGAGCCGTTGGAAATCGTGGTCAGCTTCGCATCGCGCAGAAACCCGTTGAGCACAACCTGCGATTCGCGCAGCAAGTTGTCATCGAGCCCCAGCGAACTGGCGACTCGTTGCAGATTCGACTCCGCCTCGCGCTCTTGATGTTTGGCTGACAACCAGCGTGTTCCTTGAACGACTCCAATCAGAGCCATCTGCACTGACGACCGCGCCCGCCACAACGTGGCCGAAGCGATCAAATTTCCGAGCCCCGAATAAACACGCAGCATCGAAGAGAACGGGCTTGTTCCCCAATGTTCGGTCACCGAGGTCAAGAGCCGGCGCTCCCACAACCCCTGACTCGCCACGAGTTCATCGCGCAGCCGAGCGGTCATCGCTTCATGCAATCGCTGCCGTTGCGTTTCCAAAGCCTCTTCGAGTTTCTCGATCGCGGGCAAGTGCTCAGCAACATGCTGACGGCAATGACCGATCGCGGCGTGAATCAGGTCGAGCAAATTCGCGCGACGGACGTGAATACGTTGCGATGCGGCGATGCGGCTGGTCAGCAGGTCTTGCAGTCGCGCGAAATCTCCGGACGGTCGTCGGCCGGCAAGTTGATCCTGCATGGCTCGGAGCGAGTCCACAAAAAAAACATCCGGCACCGCGTAGTTCTCGGACAACTGCCGCCGCCAGTCTTCGCGGATGTCGCTGTCACGGTCGGCATGAGTTTGCACGAAGATCAGCCGGCAACCCTCCGCCGCCTGTCGTAGTTCGTCGCTGACTCGCGCTGAACGATATTTCTGCTGCGTCGAGACATTGAGCAACACATCGCAGTGCGGCAGCAGTTTATGCAGCCGCCACAAGTTCGTATCGACGGTTTCCGCTTCGGTTGTATCCGGATCGGGGCAGTCGATGATGACGATGTCTCGCAGGATCGGCGCGTCGAGTCGCACCAATTGGAATTCTTCCAACGGCACACCCAACGATTCCAAATTTGTCTCCGGGTGAGCGATCAATACCGGCAGTGTCGTTGTCGGTCGCTCGCGTCCTGATCGAGTACATTCACGACCAACCAACGCATTCACCAGTGCGCTCTTGCCGACTCCGGTCCCACCGAACGTGGCCACGACGAGCGGCGCTTCGAGCCGAATTCGCAGTGCCTCCACGCGGCTCAAGAGCCGACGCAAAATGGCTCGACAGTGATTCAACGGCTCCCACGGCGAGTCGGTTTCGACAAACCGCCGCAGACGAGCGACGAGTTCGTCGATCTCAGCAAACAATTCAATCTGTGCCAGTTCAGAGTCGGCCATTGTCAGCTCCCGTGAATCGTGTCATCGCGACACACTAACCCGAAGCGTCAGCCCGGGCGGACGCGTATGCACCCACCCACTTAAAACCCCACAGAAGACGCCCCCCCCCCGGACCCATCCGGTTAATCAAACAGTTAGATAGACC
>JANNDA010000805.1:0-2692 GCA_031387195.1 Planctomyces sp.
ACGCCGACGGGCTGACGAAGCTCGTCGCGCGGTTGCGGGAAGACCTGAAGGCTCCGGAACTGAAGTGGTACATCGCTGAGGTCAGCGAGAAGGGGATCTGGGGGATGGATCACCGCAGCAACCTCGGCATCCTGCGCCAACAGCAAGAGCAAGTGCTGAAGGCCGATCCGCTGTTGCGTTGGGTGCCGACGTCTCACTTGGCGTTTGAAGTCATGGGAAGCGGTCAGCCGCACTATCACTTCGGTACTCAAGGTCAGCTTCAAATGGGTGAAGCGTTCGCAGCCGCGTATCTCCGCGATATTGGTCAGCCGCTGGCAGCGACCGATCGCCGCTTCAAGAACGAACTCCCGATCGCCAAGCCGGCCCGCGTGCGACTGTTCGTGCTGGCCGGTCAACGCAATATGGAAGGGGAGGATTCCTTCGTCTCGGAAATCGCTCAACAACCGAGCTACGAGTCCTTAGCCATGGATCAACGAGATATCTTGTTTCGTTACTCGCTGGGTGGCGGAGTGAAGTCGTCGTCTGGTTGGGAGCCGCTCGGCCCCGTGGACGATCTCGGCAACTTCGGACCCGAACTCAGTTTTGGTGCTCGCTTGCGGAAGTCGCTCGATGCGAAAGAGGGAGTGGCCATCGTCAAGTTCACTCACAGCGGAGCGCAAGGCCCCGACTGGTTTCCTAACGGCTCATCCGAGTCGCATCGCAATCTTTATCCGAAGCTCATCAGCTTCATTCGGGTGGCCCAGGATGATCTGAAGCAGCAGGGATTCGAATGCAGCTTCGAAGGCATCTTCTGGCACACCGGCGAGAACGACACCTACTTCGGGCCGTACGCACAGAACAACGCCAAGTGGTTGAAGCAGTTGATCGACCAGACGCGAGCGGACCTCAAGCAACCCGATCTCGCATGGTTCATCTCCGAACAACACAAGAACGCGCCGTGGCGCAACATCGAACCGGTCAACGCCGCGTTGAACGAGATGGCTCGCACCGATCCGCGCATCACGATCATCAAGACGTCCGAGTTGCCTCACGCGCGACTGCATTTCGGGACCAAGGGAACGCTCTTGCTGGGCGAGGAAATGGCTGACGCTTACTTGAAGAAACGGTAGAACGATCACGCTCCGACGAATGTGGAATTCAAACACGCTTTGTTATTCAACTTGAAAGGGAACGCGCGAGCGTCCTTCCGAAGTTCCCTCGTTCACCGCTTGTTTCGCCGAAGAAACGACAGTTTTCTGATATCGCTTCTGAAGCGAATCGCGATAGATCGCACGCGAGTCACTTAGCTGTTGGACCAATCACACACATTTCACCCTCATGAGTGCAGCGATGAACTTCCCATGGAATTCTGTCGTCGTCTTCGTATTTCTTGGCTTGGCAGGAATCGCGGTGGCTGAAGAGCCCGATCGGCCGGTTCAGTCTCCACTCTCCTATGCGTTTCTGTTTGGCGAATCGATCCCCAAAAAACTTGAGCCTGGTGAGCAGCCAGGCACCGGCATCAATGTGGAACGCATCGAATGGTGGATCGGCGATCCTGCCAGCAACAAACTCCGCCGGCTCGAAAACCCGAAGACCGGACGATTGCGCGTTCGCCCTGTCGATCGAACGGTGATCCTGAAGCGGGACGACGCCAGTGTGACGCTGCTCGGCCCAGACGGTGGCGATCTGGTTCTCTCGCTGAAAGACGGCCCGCTCGCCAAGACCGAGTTAAACGACCCGATCGTTCTGGTCACGACGTTTTCCTTCACACCAGACGGCAAGAGTGTCGTGTTCGTCAACAAAGCGGGGGCCATCTGCCGCTTCGCCATCGGATCGAAGGAACTCATCGTCATCGACAACTCCGCCATTGATCCGTCAGAGGGAATCAGCTTCAGCCGCGACGGCTCCCGAATGCTCTACGACAAATATTTCCGCGCGAATGATTTCGTTCAGCCGGTCATCAGCATTCACGTCGCCAACTCGGACGGGACCGGTGAGAAGAAGTTGACTGAGTACAAAGACGGCGAACAGCTTGGCAGCGGCTTCCTGTCGGATGGACGTGTCGGAGTGGTCGGATCAACGATGATCCGGGCGTTCGACCCAAAGACCGGAAAAGCCGAAACAGTTGCGGGGCCGTGGAAGGACAAGCTCGAATTCCGGTCGTTTGGAGGCTTCAACCCGGATGGTTCAACATTCCTCTTCGACGTTGGAGGCCCGTACGAACTGCGGCTGTTCGCGATGGACATCGCCAAATCGACGGTCAGCACGGTCAAACGCCGCTACTTGGAATCGTTCCAGTCGATGGTCTGGGTTCAAGTGCTTCCGACGAAACCGTGATGGACGATCGACGAAGAACAACTCCGGCATTCGCGTCTTCAACAACGACAACTCCAGCCACTTCGCCGGCGACACCCAGGCGTTCTTCTACGTCGAGTCGCGCGGCGGCAAGCTGCTGGTCCGCGAATATCAAACCAAAGACCGCTGGCAGACCAGCTCCTGGACTGCGATGAGCTGGAGCGCGTAACAGCGGCACTGCTGATAAGAGGCCAGAAGCTGGGAGCAGGACGATCAAAGTGACTGCCATTGGGCGACGGCTTGCGGAGTCATCACATTTGGCACGTCGCGACCTGATCCGCATTCCACAAATTAGCCGCGCGGCGCTAGCCCTGACTTCATGGCACAAGTTTTGTTCTGTGATCGGTTGGCAGTCGAG
>JANNDA010000811.1:0-1969 GCA_031387195.1 Planctomyces sp.
GTCACAGCACAGCGATTACTCCTGGAAAACAAAGTGGAGAAACTGCTCTTAGTTGACGACCTTTACCAATTAAAGGGAATGATCACGATCAGGGACATCGACAAGACCCTGCGCTTTCCGGGAGCGTCGAAGGACGCTCGCGGTCGGTTGCGAGTCGGAGCGGCAATCGGCGTGTTCGATTACGAACGGGCCGCTTGCTTGCTGGAGAAAGGCGTGGATGTGCTGGTGGTGGATTCGGCTCACGGACACTCGAAGAACGTCATCGAGACCGTGCGCGAAATCAAACGCCGCTGGAACATCGACGTCGTCGCCGGCAACGTCGCGACCACAGAAGGGGCGAAGGATCTAGTCAAAGCGGGAGCGGATGCGGTCAAAGTCGGAATTGGACCAGGTTCCATTTGCACGACGCGCATCATCTCCGGAGTCGGAGTTCCTCAACTCACTGCGATTTACAACGCGGCGAAAGGGGTCGCTGACACCGATGTTCCGATCATTGCCGACGGCGGCATCCGTTACAGCGGCGACGTCACGAAAGCTCTCGCAGCGGGAGCCCACACCGTGATGCTCGGCGGTCTGTTAGCGGGTTTGGATGAGTCACCGGGCGAGATGATCCTGTACCAAGGTCGCAGCTTTAAACGCTACCGCGGCATGGGGTCACTCGGAGCGATGATGAAAGGTTCGGCTGACCGATATCGGCAGGCGATGAGTCAGGAAGAAGACGAGAAAGCGACACAGAAGAAGCTCGTCCCCGAAGGGGTCGAGGGGCGAGTTGCCTACCGCGGCCCATTGCACAGTTTTCTATATCAATTGATTGGCGGACTCCGAGCAGGCATGGGCTATCTCGGTACCGCGAACATCACCGAGCTCAGGACGAACACTCGGTTTTTGCAGATTTCACCTGCGACGGTTAGGGAGAACCATCCTCATGACATCGCGATCACTCAAGAAGCTCCAAACTACACTGCGGAGCACGCTCCGGATTCCCACTAAGGGCCTTTGCTCCGGCTGGACCGGACTAACTGCTGCGGGATGCAGCGGTCTGCTCGGCATGACGCTCGTTTTCGGCGGAGTGAACTCCACCGAAGCGGGAGTCCGCGAGTTGTTCTCGAAGTCGAGCGGCACGAGTACAACTTCAAGCACTGCGAAGAAGCCCGTCGAGAAAATCACCGCACGCAAGAGCATTGGGAGCGCGAGTGTCAGTCCAGTACGACGCCCAGGCTCACGGCTGGTCGCTCAGAGTGATGAGCCATTAAATCGCCTCCGTCAGCGCGATCCCGAAAGTCGATTCCGCGACGCGATCGATGACGACACGGCGTTTCCCGCCGATGGACCGAAGCCGGGAACCACTGCTCGTAAGAACTCGAAAGCGTCCTTCGAGAGCAGTCCGTTCGAGGATGTCGCCGTCGAACCTGCTCAATCGCGCCGCTCAAACGAGCCCGCTCCGATTCAACCTCCAGAAACGCGAATCGCCGCGCTCGACGATCCGAAACCGAACGAAGGCGAAGTGCCGGAACCGGTCACGAGTCCTGCTCACCTCAAAAAGATTTCGGACATCCAGCCGTTCTACGACTATCACCCGGAGACCGCGCTGAAGGGCGAGGTGTGTTGGAATTTGTGTCCGCGGCCTGACGGGCTCCCTTGCCAAGCCGACGAGAACGGCAACGTTCCGGAATGTCCCAACGAATTCAAACTAGGTGAAGAGACTTACGCGTCTCGTCCCATGAGCGGTTGCCTCTATCAATGGCGTGCCTCTGATCAATGGCATCATCCACTCTATTTTGAGGACGTCTCACTAGAGCGATACGGACACGCGCATCACGATCTGATCCAACCGTTCGTTTCGGTGGCTAAGTTCGGCGTTCAATTCGCGGGGTTGCCATACCAGATGGCAATCGACCCGGTTTGCAAGAAGATGTACACGCTCGGCTATTACCGACCAGGTGAATGCGCTCCGAAGAAGTACTACCAA
>JANNDA010000881.1:0-24785 GCA_031387195.1 Planctomyces sp.
TGGAGCGCCCGCCCTCGCTCACGCTTCGGGTTACTTCACCTGACGCCGCCCCGCTCGCCGGATTGTTTCCAGGATGTCCACGCCGCACCCTCGAAGCATCGAGCTTTGCTGATATCATCTCCGCCCCTCGGCCAAACGTACGCTTGGCCGCATCTCAGCACATGGATGGAGATCACGATGTCACGAGTAATTGTTGCACCGCGCATTGGCTTTGTTCTCGCACTGATTTTCACTTTCCTCTCGGCTGAATTTCTCGTTGCTGCCGACGATCCCAATCCAGAAGCGACTCGCCAGTACGCCGTTGCTTACGGCTTCCAAACCAAAAAGCTCTTTCCGCAGGCAATCCCACGTTGGACGGCATTCATTCAAGCGTTTCCACAAGACACGCGGATTCCGAATGCCAACTACCAACTCGGCGTGTGCCAGTTGAGTGATCAGAAACTTCCCGAAGCGACCGCCACCTTTCGCAGCATCCTCGCGAAATTTCCACAGTTCAAATATCTCGACGGAGCCCAGTTCAATCTGGGGCTGAGCCTGTTCCAGACGGCTCAAGCGACGAAGCAACCGAACGACTTCAAGGCCGCCGCTGCCGAGTTCGCCAACGTCCCCGCAAAGTTTCCGCAGAGCACTCTGCTCGCGGACGCCACGTACTATCAAGCCGAGTGCCTGTACCTTGCCGCCGACAAGCTGACGGCGATCGTGACTTACCAAAAGGTGATCGCCACTTATCCGGCGGCGACGATTCTGGCGGATGCCCACTACGGACTCGGCACCGCTCAACAAGATCTCGAACAACATGTCGAAGCGGCGACCACCTTCACCACGCTGCTGCAAAAGTTTCCGCAAAGTCCGCTCGTCCCCGAAAGCAAGTTGCGGCTGGGTGTGTCGCTGATCGCGCAAAAGAAGTTCGCGGAAGCGGAGCCGCTCTTCACGCAGGCCGCCGCCGTCGCCGACTTCCCACTGGCCGACATCGCTCTGTTGCGACAAGGCCAAGCGATTTTCGATCAAGGCAAATTCCCCGAAGCGGCTGCCGTGTTTGAAACCTTGCCACAAAAGTTTGTGAAGAGCACGCAGATCGGAGCGGCTCTCACTTCTGCCGGCAAAGCCCGATTTCGAGCGGCTCAATACCCGCAGGCTCAGGCGTTGTTGACCGGAGTTATCACACAAAAGTTGCCGTCCGCTGCTGAGGCGGCTTATTGGCTCGGCCGCACGTTGATCGCGCTCAAGCTGCCGGTGCAGGTAGTTCCGACCGTTGATCCGGTCATCGCGGCGAACCCACAAAGTGAATTCATTCCGTCACTGCAACTGGTCCGCATCGACTCGATCTACGAAATCCCAGAGCGTCGCAAAGAGACGATCCCGCTTTACGCCAACTTCGCGGCTCAGTTCGTGACTCACGAACTCGCGCCGGAAGCGAAGTACCGCGCAGCTCTCGCCGCGTTGCAAACGGCCGATTTGCCCAATGCTCAAACGCACGCAGAACAATTTCTCGCGAACGCCGCGTGGGCCAAACATGCTCTCGTTCCTGAAGTGATCTTTGTCGGTGCGGAAGCGTTTCTGCTCAACACGCCCGACGCAAATCTTGCCAAGGCCGAGCCGCTTTATCGGCGTCTCGTGAATGAGTTCGCCACAAACGCGCACGTCCCGCAAGCTCATGTGCGGATCGGACTCTGCCTGTACTCGGTTGGAGTCACTGCCAATCTTCCCGCGAAGTTTGAGGAGAGTCTCGCGTACCTCAATCAGACCATTGTTGCGGTGAAGGAACCCGCGCACCTTGCCGAAGGTCGCTTCCTCATCGGACGAGCCCACGGCGAACAGAAGCGACATCCGGAAGCGGTCGTTGCTTTTCGAGCTGCTCAACAAGCGAAGCCCGATTGGGATCGTCTCGACGAAGTGTTGCTCGCGCTCGGTGTCAGCTTGCGAGCCACCAACGACGCGGCGAACGCGATCGTTGAACTGACGAAACTCAATCAGATCGCGACCAGCAAGCTGCGTGACCGAGCATTGTTTCATCTCGGCGAAATCGACCGTAGTCTGAAGAAGTACGATACGGCGGTCGCGTTTTACCAACAGCTCGTGACTGGCTTCCCGATGAGCGATCTTGTTCCCGCCGCCTTGTACGGCACCGGTGCCGCGCTGTTTGAGAAGCCCGACTTCGTGAATGCGGTCACGCATCTGTCAAAACTCATTGCGGAGAAGCCGCAGTCCGAACTGATCCCCGCCGCGTTGTTCCTGCGTGGGCTGTGCGATCAACGGCTCAAACAATTTGATCTCGGCCTGAAAGATCTCACTCAGTTCATCGCTTCCGGCAAGGCGGCTGAGAATGACGCGCTGGATGCGAAGTTCGCGAGCGCTCTCTGCCAAGCGGGTCTAAAACAGTACGACCCAGCGATAGTCACGCTCACGGCGCTGCTCGCTGCCAAACCGGATTATGCCGATGCCGACAAATGCCACTACGAGATCGCCTTCGCCAATCTCGAACTCAAGAAGGAAAAGGAAGCTGCGGACGCTTTCCGCATGCTTGCCACAAAACTCCCCGCCAGTCCGTTGGCCGCCGAAGCCTGGTTCCGCGTCGGTGAATTTCATGAAGCTCAGAAACAACTTCCCGAAGCGACGCAGGCTTTCACCGCCGGATTGCAAACCGCGAAAGCTCCCGATCTGCGCGAACGGACGCAGTACAAGCTCGGTTGGTTGCAATACGAACAGAAGCAGTATCCGGCCGCGTTGGTCACATTCCAAAGTCAGCTCAAGGATCTTCCGCAGGGGCCACTGGCGGGTGACGCCAATTTTCTCGCCGGTGAATGCCAGTTTCGACAAGACAAGTTCACCGAAGCGCTGCCGTTCTATGCGGCGGTCGTGACGGCGAAAGTCGAACGCTTTCATGCCAAGGCTCTGTACCGCAGCGGCGTTTGCACAACGAATCTCAAACAATGGCCGCTCGCTCAACAGCACTTCACCGCGTTGATCCAAGCGTTTCCAAAATTCGAGCAGATTCATGAGGCACGCTTCGGCTTGGGTTTCGCCCAGCAGAATCAAAATCAGTTTGAACCCGCCCGACAGACCTATCTGCTCGTCACGAAAGAAACTCGCACGGAGACCGCCGCGAAAGCTCGCTTCATGATGGGACAATGTTCGCTCGCCGAGAAGAAGTTTCCCGAAGCCACCGAACACTTTTTGGAAGCGGCATTCGGGTATCCCTACGAAGAGTGGCAATGCCAAGCTCACTTCGAGGCAGCCAAATGCTTCGTCGAATTGAAGGATGTGGCAAAGGCCCGCGAGTCACTCGAAACTGTCGCCAAACGCTTCCCCAATCACGCACGTGCGAAAGAAGCAACCACGCTACTCGCGACACTGAAGTAACCCGAAGAAACGGGAGTGGAATAAACTCCCGATGTCACGTTAGCACGACGCGCAAGCGAGTGGTTCCTGCAATGACCACTCGCCTGCGCGTCGTGCTAGTATCCCCATGCACCGCGAAGTTATTGCGCTCCCGTTCCTTAAGAAACCTCACGGAGCAACGAAGTACGCCGCATGATGACGACGCCAACCGAACAAAGATTGCTTGTTGCTGACCACACCCATGAAGGTGCGGGTTGCGAGTGGATCATGGACGCGAGCGGTTGCTCGCGCGAACGGTTGCGGTCACTGGAGTCCGTGCGGGCGGTTTGCGAGCGGGCGATTCGAGAACTGGAATTGCAGGTCGTCGGACAACCGCTGTGGCGACAGTTTCCAGAACCGGGCGGCGTGACTGGTCTGTATCTACTCAGCGAGTCGCATCTCGCTTGCCACACTTGGCCGGAGCTGGGCTTGGCGACGTTCAACTTGTTCTCGTGCCGACGTCGCGGAGATTGGCCTTGGATGGAACGACTGCGCGAGATGCTCGCTGCCGAGTCAGTTTCAGTGCGTATCGCCGAACGCGGCGTTCCCGTAGCGACAGGCGGCTCGCCTGTCGTGCTGACAATTGGAGCGACCGCATGAAGAAGCGGATTGTCGCCTGTCCCGCCTGTGCCGGGCCCGTTGAGTTTCAGCTCAGTACCGCGCTCGTCACGGTGTGTGACTTTTGCCGCTCGGTCGTTGCGCGAGGCGACAAGAAGGTCGAAGACCACGGCAAGGTCGCGGACTTGATCGAGACGAATTCGCCGATCCATCGCGGCCTTTCGGGCAAGTACAACAAGAAACGCTTCGAGGTCATCGGCCGCGTGCAGTATCAGCATCCAGCCGGAGGCGTTTGGAATGAGTGGTACTTGCGATTCCCCGCTGACAAAGTCGGTTGGTTGGCGGAGGCCCAAGGAAAATTCTATTTGATGTTTGAGAAGCACTTCGCGGAGAACGCGAAGTTGCCGAGCTTCGATTCGCTGACCGTCGGCCATCGCTTTGAGATGCCCAGTGGCGGCGGCTTTAGCGTTGCCGAAAAGGGCGTCGCTTCGGCTCGCTCGGCGGACGGCGACATCCCCTGGCCGTTTCGCCAATACGCAGATCATCGCTTCGCCGATCTGCATGGTGACAACGACGAATTCGCCACGCTCGAATACGGCGAGGCTCAACCACGAGGCTTCTTCGGTCGTGAAGTCTCGCTCGCGGAGTTGAATCTGGAAGGAGACGGCTGGGCGGCACCGCTTCCGGATGGCCCGAACTCATCCGCCTTGCACGTCAACTGTCCGCACTGCGCCGGCCCGCTCACCTTGTTCGCGCCCGATCAATCGCAACGAGTCACCTGTCCGAGTTGCCGCTCGCTGCTCGACTGCGCGCAAGGCAAGCTGGCGTTCCTTCAGACGTTGAACTTACCGGTGGTCAAGCCGGTCATCCCGCTCGGTTCGATTGGCAAGCTGTTCGATATTGAATACACCGTCATCGGCTTCATGGAACGCTTCGCCGTTTGGGAGGGGAAGAAATTTCCCTGGACCGAATACCTGCTTTACAACCCGACGCAGGGTTTTCGTTGGCTGGTTCGCAATGAGGGACACTGGAGCTTCGTGGAATCGGTCCCGCTCTCGAAAGTGAAGAATCGCAGCGAAACGCGAGTTACTTTCGACGGCACGCCGTACCGGATCTTTGACCGTGGCACAGCTTACGTCCGCTTCGTCGTCGGCGAGTTCTACTGGCGAGTCACAACGGAAGAATCTGTCGTGACGTCCGACTACATCGCGCCGCCGCACATGCTCTCCTTTGAAACAACGATGGGAGACAAGGGGCAGGAACTCAATGTCTCGCTGGGGACGTACCTCACGGTCGAGACGATTGAAGAGGCATTCAAACTAAAAGACCTGCCTCGACCATTCGGCGTTGGAACAATTCAGCCGTTGCCGAACCGGGCGGATGTCTGGTGCATGTGGGTTTGCTTCGCGTCGTTGTTGGCGGTGCTGGATTTCATCTTCGTGTCGGGAGCCGTGAAGACGCCGGTGGCGCAATTTCACTTCTTCATGGCACAGATCATTATTTTTACGTTTCCGCTGCTGATGTGGTTCGGACGCCGGTCGTTCGAAGTCAGTCGCTGGAGCAACAGCGATTTCAGTCCGTATGACTCCAGCGAATAACTAACCCGAAGAGGCTGTGAGGGCGGGCGCTCCGAACGGCAATGAACAGAGTCTAAGGAAGCGTTCGCCCTCGCTGACGCTTCGGGTTACTTGGAGAAAGCAGATGTTGAAAAACATTTCCAAACTTGGCTGGTGCTACTTCACCTACAGCCTGCTGGCGTGCGGGTACTTCTGCGCCGCCGCGATCGGCGGCTGGAAGGGGCTGAGCATCGACATTCAATCTGGGTCGGGTTACGGCAGTTCTTATTCTGGCGGCTCGTCGTACGGCCGCAGTTCTGGCGGCTCTTGGGGAGGAGGCAAATAGTGTTTTCCATCGAATCCATGTCCGGCTGGGTGATGCCGGTCACGTTGGCCTTTGCGGAAGAGTCTGCGATCTTGGACGGAGCCACTCCGGTGAGATTGTGGATGCACTTGCTGGCGGCGGTCGTCTTCTCGCTGGTCGGCGTGGCCGTGCTGGGAGTGTGCTTTTTCCTGATGAATAAGCTCTCGCCGTTCTCGATCAAGAAAGAGATCGAAGAAGACCAAAACGTCGCGCTGGCAGTCATCATGGGAGCCGTCGTTATCGGCATGTCGATCATCATCGCGGCGGCAATCATGGGATAGACGTTTAACCGCTCGCCGTAGCTCAGGCGGCCCGCCTGAGTCGCGTTGACTCCGGCGACGCGGTTGCAGGCGAGCCGCCTGCACTACGAAATGCGTGGAAACGATCAAGTGACACAACATGCCTGAAGACTCGATGAATCGCGCGCCGTTGTTCTTGCTGTACCTCAACGTGCTGATCATCGCGTCGTGCGGGTTGGTCTACGAACTGTTGGCCGGCACGCTGGCGAGTTACCTGCTGGGTGATTCGGTCACGCAGTTCTCGTTGGTGATCGGCATCTATCTGTCCGCGTTGGGGGCCGGAGCGTGGATCTCGCGGTTCGTGGATGAGCGGCTGGCTCGCTGTTTCATCGAAGTTGAGCTGGCCGTCGCGCTGATCGGCGGTCTGTCGGCACCGGTGCTGTTTCTCGCCTTCTCATCGGTCGGTGCGTTTCGAGCCGTGCTTTACGGCATTGTGTTTTCGATCGGAACTCTCGTCGGTCTGGAACTCCCGCTGTTGATGCGGTTGTTGAAAGAGCATCTCGATTTCGAGGATCTCGTCTCGCGCGTGCTGGCGTTCGATTATCTCGGAGCGTTGTTCGCGGCGCTGTTGTTTCCGATGTTCTGCGTGCCGCGATTGGGCTTGGTGCGGACGTCGCTGCTATGCGGGCTGCTGAATGCCGTCGTCGGCTTGTGGGGGACGTATCTGCTGCGACCGCTGCTGTCGCCGCGCGGGCTGAGCGGTCTGCGTGGCCGAGCCTGTCTCGTGATCGGGCTGCTGATCGTGGCGCTCATCAAGGCCGACAGCCTGACGACTCTGGCCGAGGAAAATGTGCTGGGCGATCCGATCGTTCATGCCGAATCGACGCCGTATCAGCGGATCGTGCTGACTCGCAACGCGCGAGGCTTTCAGCTTTTTCTCAATGGTCATCTGCAATTCAACTCGGTGGACGAGCACCGCTACCACGAAGCGCTGGTGCATCCGGTCTTGTCGGCGGTGAAGTCACCGCGCCGAGTGCTGGTGCTCGGCGGCGGCGACGGACTGGCCGTGCGTGAGATTCTGCGATACTCGTCCGTCGAGTCGGTGACGTTGGTCGATCTCGATCCAGGCATGACCACGCTGGCAGATCGCTTCCCGCCGCTGGCCGAACTCAGCCGCTCGTCGCTGAAGGACCGCCGCGTGACGATTATCAACGAGGATGCGTTCCTGTGGGTCGGTCGTGATACGGAGATCAGCCGGAACGCGCGAGCGTCCGGTTCCGATCGCGAAAAACCCGACGCTAGCGCGTTCCGGCGGATCGAAAAGTTCGACGCCGCGATCATCGACTTCCCCGATCCCGGCACGTTCTCGGTGGGCAAGCTGTACTCGACCCGCTTTTATCGAATGCTGCGTCAGCGACTGACGGCCGACGCGGTCATCAGTGTGCAATGCACGTCACCGCTGGTCGCTCCGCAGTCGTATTGGTGCATCGTGAAGACGCTCGAATCGGTCGGCTTCCACGTTCGGCCGTATCACGCCGCTGTGCCGACGTTCGGCGAGTGGGGTTTTGTTTTGGCCTCGTCCGCACCGCTGCCGGAGACGTTGAGCTTGTCGCCCGACCTGCTCGGATCATCGCGGTTCTTGACCGACCGCATCTTGAACAGCTTGTTCGATCTGCCGCCGGATCTGGCTCGCGTCGAGGCGGAAGTGAATCAGCTCAACAACCAAGTGCTGGTGCATTACTACGACCAGGAGTGGGGAGCGATGAAGTGACTCCCTGGAGTGCGGTGGCTCGACACCGCCCTCCATTCAAGTGAGGGAGACTCCGGATATCGTGGAAAACTCTCGAATGAGTGCCGACGTGCGGTTCGGCGGTTCTGCGAAGTAGGCAAGCGTTTTGGTTCTTGAATGGAGGGCTGCGTCGAGCCGCAGCACTCCAAGGGTTTCTTATGCCTCTCACTCGCCGCGAACTGATCCACCTTCTGCTGGGGGCCCCGGCGTTGCTGGCGGCGGGATGTTCGGCCTCGCCGCGTCTGCCTCCGGCGGGAGAGTTGCTCGGCCAGTCGTTGGAGATCGGGCATCGGCTGCGAGACGGTTTTCGCTGGCCGCCGCCGAATGCGGATCAATGGCAGGACGTCGGCGTGGTCATCGTTGGCGGCGGAGTCGCCGGTCTGTCCGCCGCGTGGCGATTGAAACAAAACGGCTACGAGGATTTCGTCGTTCTCGAATTGGAACCGCAGCCGGGAGGAACATCGCGATCGGGACGTTGCGAGCTGACTCCGTTTCCGTGGGGCGCTCATTACTTGCCGGTGCCGCTGCCTCACAACCGCGAACTGATTCGGTTGCTCGATGAAATGGGGGTCGTCGAATCGCTCGCTGCCGATGGCTCGCCAGTCATCGCCGAACAGTTCTTGTGTCGCGATCCGGACGAGCGGGTGTTCGTGGATGGCGAATGGATCGAGGGTTTGTATCCGGTGACGGGAGCCTCGGAGGATGACCTCGCGCAGCTCGCCGCGTTTCGGAAGGAGATCGATCGCTGGTCTGCGTGGCGAGATGCCGACGGTCGCCGAGCATTCTCAATCCCAATTCGTCAGGCGACCGATGATGCTGAAGTTTTGGAACTCGACAAGCTGTCGATGGCCGAGTGGCTGCGTCAGCACGGTTGGACGTCGCAGCGACTGCACTGGCTGGTCGATTACAGTTGCCGCGATGACTACGGCTTGACTGCCGAGCAAACCAGCGCGTGGGCTGGAGTGCTGTATTTCGCCGCTCGTCTGAAGGAGCCGGGGGCTGACCATCAGTCGCTGATAACCTGGCCGGAAGGCAACGGCCACATCGTCAATCACTTGGCCGCGCAAGTGGGGGCGAGGCTACGAACTGGAATCGCCGTGACGCGAATTTCGGGCTCACCGCCATCTGGCGATGTCTTGCATCAGCCGCAGGGCGCTAGCCCTCGGTTACGCGAGACACGACCGGAGGCTAGCGCCTTGCGGCTGATGCACGACGAGGGAATCGAAGTCCTCGCCTTCGACACCGCGTCGGAACAGCCCATCGGCTTCCGTGCGAAGTCGGTCATCTTCGCCGCTCCGCAGTTTCTCGCGCCGCGCTTGATCGAAGGGTTTGCGGAACGAACTGGCCGCAGTGCCGAGCAGTTTGAATATGGCTCGTGGCTGGTGGCGAACGTGCATCTCAGCCGCCGTCCACGCGAGTCGAGCTTCCCACTGAGTTGGGACAACGTGATTCACGACAGCCGCTCGCTGGGTTATGTC
The DNA here is from genome assembly GCA_031387195.1 of Planctomyces sp. Lineage (GTDB taxonomy): Bacteria > Planctomycetota > Planctomycetia > Planctomycetales > Planctomycetaceae > SXKJ01. The sequence goes on from JANNDA010000881.1 coordinate 9,363, forward strand.
GTCGCGACGCATCAATCGGGCAACGATCACGGGCCGACGGTGCTGACGTGGTATCACCCGCTCTGTGATGACAATATCAAAGTCGCGCGACAGCAACTGCTCAACGCGAACTGGTCGGACTTGGCCGAAGTCGTGCTCACGGATCTCGAACGCCCGCACCCGGAGATTCGTGGCTTGGTCACTCGGCTGGATGTCTTCCGCTGGGGACACGCGATGATTCGTCCGCGTCCCGGTTTCATCACCAGCCGCCAGCGCCGCGAGGCCGCTCACCCTGACGGCCGCATCCATTTCGCAAACACCGACCTCAGCGGCATCGCCCTGTTCGAGGAAGCCTTTGACCACGGCCTGCGTGCGGCCGACGAAGTCATTTCTTTCACCACAGCGGAGCAATGAACACAGCGCGGGCTTCGCTCGCAACCCAAACTGATCGGCAGCGAATGAGATGGTCGGTAGCTTGCCTTTACCCCGAAGGAGTTGCGTCACATCGCCCAGGGTTGCCGCGCTTCGCGGCTACCCTGGGTTCAAGTTGCGATGGGGTGAACTACCCTGAAAGGGTTGCGTCATTTGAGCTCGACCGATGACGGAACCCATTTGGGAAACGCCGGTAAGGACTTTCGACCGCGAAATACAAGCCCGACGCGCAAGCGAGTGCGAGTGACGCTGCAGAATGCACTCTTGTATTCTCGGCGGATACGCCGCCCCAGAGTCCTTAACGGCGTTGCCCGTTCGGGTATAGGGACGTCGGCCAGTTTGTCGGATCGACCGCATTGTCGTAGTGCAGGCGGCTCGCCTGCATCCAAGTTGACTCAGGCGACTCAGGCGAGTTGCCTGAGCGACGAGTTGCGGCTCCGCACGAACCTAATTTCCGGACGACGCATTCGTCGCGGCTGCGGCCATCGGCTTCTTCAGGCCGAGCAATTCTGGCAACGAGGATTTCACGTCAACCATCGACGCAGGGCGGCTGTGAACGAGTCCCTCCTTGTCGGTGAGGAACATCGTCGGCAGTGAAATGACACCGAATGCTTGGCTGGGCGGACTTTCCAATCCCCCTGGTTCAAAGATCTGCGGCCAGGTCATGCCGTTCTGCTGCATGTAGGCTTTCACGCCTGTCGATTGATTGTCGAGATTCACGCCGATGACTTCAAAACCCTGGCTGCGGTACTGCTGATACATCGCTCGCAGTTGCGGCAGGTCTTCAGCACAAGGCTTGCACCACGTCGCCCAATACACGACGAGCACCGCTCGGCCTCGATAGTTTTTGAGATCGACTTTGCCACCATCGAGCCCCGCGAACGCCAGCGGCAACGGCTTGCCTTTGACGTCCAACCGCGCGAGTGCCCCTGCGGCCTTCTTACCGGCATTCGACTTCGGAAAATTCTGCGCCAACTCAGCGAACCACTTGCGAGCGTCAACGATTTTTCCCGCGAACTCCAAACCCGTCGCCAACTGCATCATCACATCCGGTGTATCATCCGACTTCGGGTATTCCTGCACGAAGCTCGTCAGATCTTTGATCCAATCTTCCTGAGTTTTGGCTTGTTGCGCACTGGTCTTCGCCTGCTGCACCATGACCGCGTACTCCGCCAACATCCGACGATACGTGACATACGCGACCAACGACGTGTTCGACCGCGCTTGTTGCTTGAGTTGTGCCTCAAGCTGTTTGAGTTCGCGCAACCCATCTTCGTACGCGCCCGTCTGCACTGCCGACGCCAAGCCGTCGATCAACTGCTTGATCCAGTTTTCCTGCTCAGGCCCTTTCGTCACTCGGATGATTTGCTGGAGCAGCGCCGCACGCTGTGTGTTGAACCTGACAAAGTCCGCGGGAACGGCCTCCGCTCCCGGTGCCTTCGTGTCGAGATCTTGCAACTTCTTCACAAGTTCGGTGACACGCGGGTCACTTGGCCCGCCGGGATTCGGCGCTGTCGGCGAGTCCGCTGTCGTCGATTGACTCGGCTGCATCAACACGCCGGCGGCAAGCTGCACCTGATTTCCCTCAATCGGCAGCGGGATTTGAGTCAGCTTCCAAATATCGCCGACCTTCACGAGCTCACCGATCTGGACGAGCAAACTGTTCTTCGGCGGTGCCGCTTCAGTCTCGATGATCGCCATCGCGTTCTCGTACAAAATCAAATCGACGCCCGCCTTGCCCTCATCAGCGGGAATGAGGCTCGGCATCGCGGACGCGACATCGAACCGCATCCAACGCGCTCGAGCGCTCAGCGATTTTGAATTACTCAGGGCTTCGCGCAGCTTCTGGGCGGGACTGCTGACGTTGGCCAGCAGGGTCTTGGCGACGGACACTTCGACCTTCAGTTTGTCGAGATCCTCGGCATTGATCAGCACCAACCGCAGCGCGTCCGTGTCCCCCGCGATGAACGCGTTGATGGCCACTCGCGACGTTTCTTCCGGCGAAAGCAGCCGCCATTCATCAATGATTTTGTCTTCGTTGGAGTCGATGCCCCACCGTAATCCGCCAGTGTTGAGCCAGCGATACTGGTCCGGCTTCTCATTGAAGTTGTTGTCGATCTCGCGATAGACCTCGATGCCGTTATTGAAGTAACGCCATTGATCGACCGTGCCATCGCCGTTCGTGTCCACGAACCGCCGCAGCGTTTGCCCGTTCGCTCCGGTGACAACCCACGCGGTCGCTTTGCCAAGTCGCTCCGACTTGATCACGCACTTCGAGTACTCCGCCACCTTCGGCGTCTCGATCTCGACGTCTCGTTGCCGAGGAATGAACTTGGAGAAAATGTACTCCGGAGTTGGTGCGTCGTCCGCAGCCGTGACGATTGACGTCAAACCCAAAACAGTTGCACACACAACACTCAACGCCAACCAATGCCGTCGCATCCTTGCTACTCCTCAATGCCACAGAATTTCCATCGGGTGGGACTCTATCCCTCGCCCAAAAACGTGTCATCACGAGTTTCTATGCGAGCTTCGGGTTACGGGAATACTCAGAACCACAACCGTAACCCGCTGACCAGTCCATTCAACTCCACACCGCCCAACTTGTAATGGTCGTAGCCGGTGAAGATCTCGAAGCGATTGAAGATCACGCCAACAGTCGCTCGGCCATGAAAGAGCGTGGTGTGTCCGAGGCGACCGATGTCGAGCGTGCTGGAAATCACCCAATTCCGAGCCGGAAAAAAATCCGCACCGTAAGTGAAATTGAACCCCGCTGAGCTGCGCTGATTGTCGGCAGACCAGTTCGCTCCGAGCCCCGTGTAAAACGCCGCGTAACGATTCTGAGCAAACCGATACACGATATTCGCGTCGCCCGTCCACAGTGTGTCGTGCCCTGCAAAGATCTCCTCGCGACGGCGATCCCATTCGATGTCGATTCCGAACCGCGACGTGGAATCGAGTTGCAGTCGTCCGCCCACTTTGCTGAGCCCGCCAAAATTGTCGCCGTACTCCGACGTGAATCGCCCTGCCCATTGCCGAGTCCATTCCGGCTGCGGCAATTCATCAACAATGAAACCGTCCCAGTCGTCCGAGAATGGATAGTCGCCGAAGTAGCCCTCACCATCGACATCGTTCAATGCTTGCCGTGGAATCGACCAGGGCGCGCTCAAGACGCCAAAAATCAGCGATCCGGATAGCTCGGTGGCACCCGATGAAGATTCGTCATCGGAGACACTGGCACTGGAAATCAGGCCGCTCAGGAGTCCGCCGACGAAGGTGTTAGTGTCGTCGTCTGGCGAGTCGTTTTCAGTGGCCGAGCACGACGATGACTTTGACTCCTTTTTCTGGCTGATCTCATGGCGTGCGCTCTCTAACCGATTTTGCGCGTGTGCTTTGTCGGTCAACAAAACCAATCCGCAGAAAACGGCGATGACCAGAATGAGTCGCATCACGACCCTCATTGGGACGGGCACGAAGAAATATCAGCGACGCAAGACCGACAGAGTTGCCACGTCAAGAGGTGCCGGAACATAAATCAGACTTGGCAAACGCCACAACACGAGTTCAGCCACCGAATCTTTTCCGGGCGCACGACGCACTTTGTGCTCGAGCCGGTGCCTGACCCCTGACCGTTCTGTTAGAGGCTATCCGAGAAGTCCGTAGCCTGACTCTCCGAGTCGGGAATCTTGCGAGGAAACGCCCGACTCGGAGAGTCAGGCTACGTCGAAAAGCGACTTCTCGGACAGCCTCTTAGTTGAGGGGACTTGTCGCAGGACATAGAACTCGCTCAATACCAGAGGTTCGCATCCGCCGAATTCGGGAAAATACTCATGTCGTGTCACGTCTTTAGCTCGTCCAAACAAATTTCGTTGTGTGGCCTGTTCTTGCTAGCGGCGATCGGCTCCGGGTTGTTCGGGGTCAGTGATCACCCGGCGGCTTCAGCGGACGCGAATTCCAAATCGCTGAAGCTCAAACTCCGTTTTCGCCAAGAGACCGGCCCCGCGAGCGGACGCTGGCACACGCTGAATCAAGCCGCCGAATGGGATGCCAAGAAGACCGCCGTCGTGATTTGCGACATGTGGGACAAGCACTGGTGCCAGATGTCGACCGAGCGTGTCGGGCAAATGGCCCCGCGTGTCAACGACTTCGTGAAGTCTGCTCGACAGCGAGGCGCACTCATCATTCATTGCCCCAGCGACACGCTGGATTTCTACAAGGAGACGCCGCAACGCAAGCTCGCTCAGTCGGCACCGCAGGTGGAACCGAAGACTCCACTGCAACGCTGGTGTCGAATTGATCTGACGAAAGAAGCTCCGTTGCCAATCGATGACACGGATGGTGGCTGCGACACCGTCCCGCAAGACCCGAATTACAAAGCGTGGTCACGGCAGATTGCGGCGATCGAAGTCCATGACGGCGACGCGATCACGGATAGCGCCGAAGCGTATTACTTGGTGCGTCAACGCGGCATCGAGAATGTGCTGGTGCTTGGCGTGCATACCAACATGTGCGTGCTCGGTCGCCCATTTTCGATTCGGCAATTGGTTCAGCAAGGATTGAATGTCGTGCTGGTCCGCGATCTGACCGACACGATGTATCACCCGAAAAAATCTCCGAACGTCAGCCATTTCACCGGAACCGACCTCGTCGTTGAGCACATCGAAAAATACTGGTGCCCGACAATCACCAGCGGTGATTTGCTCGACGGCAAAGAGTTTCGCTTTCCCGCCGACAAACGTCCGCACCTCGCAATTCTCGTCTCTGAAGAAGAGTACGAAACTAACCGCACGCTGCCATTGTTTGCCGCCAAATACCTCGGCAACGATTTCCGAGTCACCTTCGTCTTCGGTGGCGCGGACGCGATAGACAACAGAGTTGACCAGAAGTCAGGAGACAGGGGACTGGGATCAGAAGGCAGTCAGGGCAATCGACCGCCGAACGGCGTTTTGCTCTCACATCTCACCTCTCAAATTTCAAGTTTCAGCAAAAATGACCTTCCCGGTGTCGAGGTGCTCGATCAAGCGGACATTGTACTCATCAGCGTCCGTCGTCGAACGCTGACGTCGCAGCAACTCGACCACGTTCGTAAGTTCGTGGCCACCGGGAAACCAATGGTCGGCATCCGTACGGCCAGTCATCCGTTCCACCTGCGTGACGCCGCTCCAACCGAAGGTCGAGCTGACTGGAAAACTTTTGATTCTGACGTGTGGGGCGGCCATTACACGAACCACTACGGCAGCGCCAATGAAGGACCAAGTGCCGTTGTCACGATCACATCCGGAGCCGAGCAGCATCCGATCCTGATCGGATTTCCGACCGGCGAGTTTGCGAGCATTGGGACGCTGTACCTGACCTCGCCGCTCGCTGCTGGAACCACCGTGTTGTTGACTGGCCGCTTCAGTGATAAGTCGCCGGAACCAGTCGCCTGGACCTTCACACGACAGGACAAAGGCCGCTCGTTCTACACGTCACTGGGGCACAAATCGGACTTTGCACAGCCGCAATTCTGCCAATTGCTTCACAATGCACTCGTCTGGGCGGCTTACCCATCGGCGTCGAAAACGACGTCGCCGTAAAGTCGGATCGCTCGGCTAATTTCATAAATCTCCGGTGAAGAGCGAACTTTCCTCTTTTCACAAGCGGGTGATCTCGGTACTTTCCCCCCTCTTTTCGTCAGGCGGTCAATGTTTCGCGTCAGCGCGAGTTGATTTCAGAGATCATTGCCCGGCGAGATCCCTCCCAGAGTTGCTCACCCAGGATTGTTTCAGACGCATTGTCAAGAACTGAGTTGATCATGGTTTCGGTGATTTTCTTACCAATCAATCAGTTAGAGATGCTCTTCAGCTAGCGTCTCGTCTTGCCACTCTCGCACGCCCAATCCAGGTTCTTTTAGCCAAGTGTTCCGGGCCACTGAGGTGGTCATCCTGAGAGCACTTTCCCCGGTCTCCGCGAGTTCAACCTTCGCGGGACATCCCGGTTCCCTCACAACAAACAAAATGTTCCCAGCGAGCCAGGCTCACCTGACTCGCTCGTCATCTCACTGTCCACTGACCTGCACGCCGGATGTTCTGGCGGCGAATTGATAGTTCCTGCTCGAAAGGCCCCGCTCCAGGGTGACGTTCTATGCCCGACCTCTCCAAGCAAAGAAACATTGGTATTTCAGCCCACATCGACTCCGGCAAGACGACGCTCTCTGAGCGCATCCTGTTTTACTCTGGACGGATTCACAACATTCACGAAGTGAAGGGTGGCGACGGTGGAGCGGTCATGGACCACATGGACCTGGAGCGAGAACGCGGCATCACAATCACCTCCGCCGCGACCCAAGTGAAATGGGATGACTACACGGTCAACCTGATCGACACGCCAGGCCACGTGGACTTCACTGTTGAAGTGGAACGGTCGCTGCGAGTGCTCGACGGAGCCGTGTTGGTGCTGTGCGCCGTTGGTGGCGTGCAGAGCCAGTCGCTCACAGTCGATCGTCAGATGAAACGCTACGGCATTCCGCGCATCGCGTTCATCAACAAAATGGATCGGACCGGTGCCAACTCTTACAAGGTCATCGAGCAGATTAAGGCCAAGCTGGGTGTCATCCCGTTGCCGTTGCAGATTCCGATGGGCAAAGAGTCTGACTTCGCTGGCGTCATTGACCTGATCGAAATGCGTGCTGTGTACTTCGACGGCGAGCATGGCGAAGTCGTTCGCTATGAGCCGATCCCGGAAGGTTATTCCGAACAAGCCTCGACCGCGCGACAAGAAATGCTCGAAACGCTGTCGCTCTACAGCGACGAGTTGATGGAAGCGCTTCTTGAGGAACGCGAAGTTTCGATCCCGAACATTCGCCGAATGCTTCGCGATGCAACCCTCTCCCACGGGATCACTCCCGTGATGATGGGCAGCGCCTATAAAAATAAGGGCGTGCAAGAACTGCTCGACGCGGTGGGATATTTCTTGCCTAGCCCGCTAGACCGTACCGTGACGGCGACCAATGTTGACCACAAGAAAGTCGAAGGTGAGCCAGCAGGTTCCAATAAAGTCACGTTGACCAAGAACGAAAAAGACCCGCTGGTTTGCATGGCGTTCAAGACGGTCATTGAGCAGTTCGGCCAATTGACGTACATGCGGATTTACCAAGGGTGCATCATCAAAGGTGAGACCTACACGAATACGCGAACTGGCAAACGTCAACGTTTCGGCCGCATCGTAAGGATGCACGCTGATCAACGAGCGGATGTCGATTCAGCCGGCCCTGGTGATATCGTCGCGGCAGTCGGCGTCGAGTGCGCTTCCGGTGATACCTACTGTGGTGAGCCGGTCAACTACGCCCTCGAAAGCATCTTCGTCCCAGAGGCGGTCATTCGCCTGTCGATCGAAGCGGCTCAACGAGACGGCACCGATAAGCTGTCAAAAGCTCTCGAGCGATTCCGACGCGAAGACCCGACGTTCCGCGTGATGACCGACCCGGAGACCAAAGAAACGTTGATCGCCGGTATGGGACAGTTGCATCTCGAAATTTATGTCGAACGCATCAAGCGTGAGTACAACGTCGAGTGCATCGTTGGCGAGCCGAAAGTCGCCTACAAAGAAACACCGACGAAATCGGTCGAATTCAACTACAAGCACAAGAAACAGACTGGCGGTTCCGGCCAGTACGCTCACATCGTCGGCAAACTCACGCCGCTGCCGGAAGACTCCGAGCAGACTTACGTCTTCCTCAACGAAGTCACGCAAGGACGCATTCCGAAGGAGTACATCAAGCCGGTCGATGACGGCATGCAGTTGTCGTTGGTCAAGGGGCCGCTCTGTGAATGCGAAGTCGTCGGCGTGCAAATTGAACTGCACGACGGCAGCTATCACGATGTTGACTCCTCCGAAATGGCGTTCCGCATCTGCGGTCAAGGTTGCATGCGTGAGCTGCTCCGAGATGCCGAACTCGGTCTACTGGAGCCGATCATGAAGCTCGAAGTCGAAGTGCCAGAAGAATACCAAGGCAACATTTGCGGCCACCTCAGCAGCAAACGCGGCTTGATCACCTCGACCGACACGAATGCCGGTATGGGCGTCATCAACGCCGAAGTTCCGCTGGCCGAAATGTTCGACTACGCCAACGAACTCCGCTCGATGACGCAGGGCAAAGGTGGCTTCACGATGGAATTCGGTCGTTACAAACTTGTCCCCAAAAACTTGGTGGCTGAAATCGTCGAACGTCGCAAGGCCGACAAAGATCCTTCCAAGAGGGCCAAGCTACTTGCGAGTGCCAAGTAACCGATCGCTTCAGTAACGAAATGACAAAGCCTCCCGATTCATCGCGAACCGGGAGGCTTTTTTCGTTCGCGGCGGTTTTCGTTCCGAGCCAGTGACGAGGCTTGCGATCTCTCGCCTCTGAGTCAGCCTGGAAAGGCTGATCTACTTGTGGCTGTTTCCGCGTTGGGCGTGCGGATGAGCTTTGTCATACGTCTCGCGCATGCGCTGCGTACTGACATGCGTGTAGATTTGCGTTGTCGATAGGCTCTTGTGGCCGAGCAATTCTTGAACACTGCGGAGGTCCGCTCCGCCGTCGAGCATGTGTGTGGCGAATGAATGCCGCATGGTATGCGGACTCGTTTTGGAATCGAGCCCCGTTTGCTTCGTGTACTTCTCCAACATGCGACCGACACTTCTAGTCGTCAGCCGAGTGCCGAAACGATTCAGAAACACGGCGTCACGATCCTCTGGCTTTGAGTCGGGTGAAAGCACTCTCACCGCTAGCCACTCATCCAACGCGAAACTGGCAAAACGTCCGACCGGAGCGATGCGTTCCTTTCGGCCTTTGCCCCGGACTCGCAGGATGTTCGAATCACGGTCCCAGTCGGCAATGTTGAGGCCGACCAACTCTGCCACTCGTAGGCCGGCGGAGTACATCGTTTCCAGCATCGCTTTATCGCGGATGCCAGCAGGATCATCAGCCGTCGGCGTCTCGATCAGTTTCACCGTCTGCTGCGTCGTCAAGAAGTTGGGCAGCTTGCGTCCGATTCGCGGAGTTCGCAGTGCCTTTGCCGGATTCGACTTCGTCAACTTTTCGCGAGTGCAGTAACGGAAGAAGCTCCGCAGCGAAGCGAGCCTTCGGGCGATCGTCGTCTTGGCGTACTGGCATTCGTGCAAGTACGCGACGTATCCGCGCAGCATCGTAATGTCGATTTCCGCTGGTTCCGGAAAGCGGCCGACGCGGTCCTGTAAATAGTCAAAGAGACTATTGAAATCCTCGGAATAGGACTTCAGCGTCAGCGGAGAAGCGTTTCGCTCAATGCGGAGCGAACGCAGAAAGCCATCGATCGCGGAGTGCATGATGAATCGACCGAATTACCAAGTCGTTTGCCGCGACCACTGTTCGCGGGCCTCAGCATCCGCTTCTTCTTTGAGCCGCCGGACCTTTTGACTCAACACCGCCGCGTCGTACCATGTGAAGCTGAGATCCTTGTCGGCGGCATACTGCCCCATCGTTTGCAGCAGCGAGTCCGAACTCTCTTCGTCGTACAGAAAGATGTACCGCTCGGAGTCTTTCACGAGGGCCAGCACATTCAGTTCGCGAGTCATGGCGGATCTCCTCATTGCTCACGCAGTCGCCGAGGCGACGCCGCTTCCGTTCTGTTATCCCGCTACCAGTTATCTGCCGTGAACTCACGACGCGGCCACCAGAACAGAGCTTCTATCGGCCACCGCATCGACGCCGGATTGCTGAGTTCGTCGAGATTGACCTCGCATCCCTGAGACAATCACTCAACACAACCAACGGAGGACAGACTCCAATGAAATCGGCACGACCGCTATCGCTTCTTCAATCGTTCTATCTTGCCAGACAAAAACGCCGTGTTTGCGACAGCGAAATCGTCCGTTGCCGCATCACCAAGAGACCGCTACAACGCGACCTCCCCTAACGAGGCTTGAACTGATGCCGCTGACATTTTCGCTCCGCAACAAGACGTCAATTCCGCTGGAAGTCGATGCGATCCAACTGGAAACAGTCCGTGAGCAATCGGCCGATCAGGTCGCACACACGCTGATCCAGTACGGCAACAAGCAGCGTGAAATCGGCGAGTTCTTCGATGTCTTTGGCAACGCGGCCGACAACGAACTGGTGTGGGAAGGCGATTGTTCTCATGTGAAGTTAATTGGCTCGAAACTGACTAGCGGCCGAGTTCGCGTGGAAGGGAACGCCGGAATGCATCTCGGTGCAGAGATGGCCGGCGGCGAAATCATCGTCTCCGGACACGCCGCCGACTGGGTCGGGGCTGAAATGCACGGGGGCCGCATCCGCGTGACGGGAAACGCCGGCCACTTGATCGGAGCCGTGTATCGTGGCGGTCGAAAAGGAATGACCGGCGGAGAGATCTTGATTTCCGGAAACGCCGGCAACGAAGTCGGGCACTGTATGAGACGCGGCTTGATCGCCGTCGGCGGAAATGCGGGAGATGCGGTCGGAGTGAACTTGCTGGCCGGTTCGATTTTCGTATTCGGAGAAAGCGGCATCCGGCCCGGTGTCGGAATGCGTCGAGGAACCATCGGCCTGTTGGGAACCGCTCCGCCGCCGGACATGCTGCCGACGTTTAAGTTCTCGGGAACATTTCGGCCAACAGCTCTGCGACTCTGCTTGCAGCACTTGCGCAAAGCGGGCTTTCCGATTGCTGACGAATTGCTGGATCTCGCCGTGCATCGTCACTGCGGTGACTTTTTGGAATTAGGCCGTGGTGAAATTTTGTTGCGTGCCTGATCACCGACTACTCGAACATTCCCGCGTCGAGCAGCCAGTTCAGTTTTCCAAGACCTGGCGCGACGGTGGATTCAAACTCGATGCAGGCAATCGTTCCCGGACGGAACGACATCCAACCGCCGCCGATGAACGAAGAAGCCAGCGCGCTCATATTGGGCTCATGGCCGACCAGGGCCGTGATCTCTGCGGGCGTGTGAGACAGCATCGGCAGAATCTCGTCGATTCCCGTACCGAGCGCTAGCCAAGACGCCGATTGGCGAACGTGTTCCTTCAGCCCGGCCACGGTGGCGAGGATTTCCGCCGTCTCCGTAGTCCGAATTGCGGGACTATGAAATACGTGGCCCGGAACAACTCCTTTTTGAACGAGCCAACGGGCCGATGCCTCAAATTCACGGCGGCCTAAAACGGTCAGCGGGCGCTGTGAATCGGGCAGGCCGTGTGCCTCGGCAGCGCGCGCGTGTCGAATAATCAGCAGTTGCATTGTGCGACTCGGTAAAAAAAGAAGACCACCAAAATGGTGGTCTTCTCTGAAACTCAAATGATCGTGAATCTCATTACTTGCTGGCCGGCAATTTGCCGTCCTTGAGCAAATCGCCGAAGGTCTTATCCTTCACTGCGCTCTTCTCCTTCTCAGTCTTCTCAAGCGCTTCCTTGATCTTGGCTTCGTCCATTTCGTTCTTGCTGATGTTCTTGCCGAGCGCTTCGCCGTAGTTGTTTCTCTTCTTCTTGTCGTCCCCTTCGTGGCAGACAGCGCAAGTCAGCTTGCCATCTTTGCCTTCTTTCTTGACGACTTCAGGGTACTGCTTCTCGAACGCGCCTTTGTACTTTGGGCGAGCGTGTGCGCTATTCGCGCCCACAGCCAAAAGTCCGGCCAATACACCGGCTACCGCCACACCACGCATCAAGCTCTTCATTGAGACCTCCGCTAGCAGTTTGAGTTGATCCCGACGTCGCGAGCAAACCAGTTCGGAAGCCAACTGTGACGTTGGACGCCCTGATGTCGCGCTCCACAGTTTCGTGCCCTCTCAGACGATTCTCCGCCGGGAAATGCTGGGGCGAATTAAACCCCGACGTATAAACAAAGTCAATTAGTTCGGATCGTTTCGCCATCTCCAATGAGCGAGCCTGCCTCAGGTTGATGCTTTCACCGGAATACTCTCCCCAACGACACTTCGGGTTACTTTGCGGCACTCCTCAAAACACCAAAGCCCGGTTAGCAAACTAACCGGGCTTTGGAAACTGAATTCATTCAGGCGTCGATCGACTACTTTTTCTTCTCGATCTTGAAGCCTTTTTCAAACGGAGTATCCGCGAAGACGAGTTCGAGCTTCTTGTCCCCTTCCGCCTTCTCGACTTTGCCCTTGCATTGGTCGCAGCAGAAGGTGACCTTCACGCCAGCGACATCGGCCGTCTGCTCTTTGTTGAGATCGGCACCGCTGATGGGGCATTTCTCTTGTTTGAACTGGCCGGTCTGTGCGAGCTGATGATTTGCCTTGTTCGCGTACTTGGCTTTGTCTTTCGCGAACTCCTTGGGGCAGTTCTCGCAGCAGAAGTAAACTTTCGCACCGCGATACTCGGCGGATTGGTCTTCCTTGGCGGCCTTCGTTCCGGCGACCGGGCACTTGGCACCGTTCAGTTTGTCTTTTTCTTCGGCCGTGAGTCGCGGCAGAGCGATCGTCACAGCCAAGGCGAGGATCAACAACGTAGCTTTCGTCTTCATGATTTTGTTCCCTTGGGGTCTAAATCCGAACGCAGAAGCGGCTCGTTCCAACGACTGGACGACGCTCTGAACGGGAGCAAAGTAACTCAAGCGGCAGCGTTTGTCTGCGCGAAAGCTATGTCGGCAAAATCGGCCAACCCAGTGAGTTAGCCCAGTATCTCACTTCCACCGAATGTTGCTCGACGGCGCTCGCCAGTTGCGGAACTGAGCAACTCAAGCGTCGCGCGAGTCCGGCAAATAAATCCTCGGTCGTCGCGGGCAAAGTCAGATCGTCGGCCGACCCGCGAGCCATGCGCAGCGCATCAATCAACCGGCGGAAGAACAAATATGCTGACCGCAGCGGCTCAAATGACTCGTCGGGAATCAGGCGGAGTCGAGTCAACTCCGCGAGCGCCATCAAAGTGTTCGGCGTACGCAACGACGGCTGCTGACCGCCGTGAGCCAACTGCAATAACTGCACGAGGTATTCAACATCGACCAACGCTCCTGGGCTGAGCTTGGCGTGGAACGTCCCTGCTCGCACGAGTTGCCGGACTTGCCGCTCTCGCATCGCTCGTACCGGAACCGCATCCCAGCGGGTGTCATGGAAAAGGAGATCGTCACGTTTCGAGACCACGATCTGGCCAAACTCGCTGTCACCGGCAATAGAACGGAGTTTGATCAGCGACTGCCGCTCGAATGGCCACGCAGAACCATTAGGTGCGAAGTAGCGACAGAACTCTTCCAGCGACACGGCCAGGTTGCCCGCTCGGCCATGAGGTCGCAATCGTAGGTCGATGCGAAAGATCCCGGCTCGTTTGGCTTGGATCACCTGCTGGAACAGTTCGACAAAATGTTGAAAATACTCGGCGTTCGAGATCGCGTTCTGACCGTTCGTCAGGCCATCGGCGGCGTACAAGAACAGCAACTCGATGTCTGAGGCGAATCCAATCTCACGTCCGCCGAGTTTTCCCAGCGCGGTGACGCACCAGCGACACTCATCACCCGCTGCCGCCGTGAAAGGGGAGCCGTATTTGGTTTGCAGCTTGGACTCAACCAGACCACACGCCGCGACCAGAACGACTTCCGCCAACTCGGTCAATTCGACGGCGAAGGACTCAAAGTCCGTCGCCGCTCCCGCGAGATGTCGCATGTCGATGCGAAACATCTCGCGATCCTTGAACGCATTCAATCGCACGCGACGTTCGGTGAAAGATGTCACGGCAGACAGTTCCTCGGAGAGTTCGCGACTCAAGTCTGCAGCCGTCTTCTGATGCTGCAATCCGACGACATCGGTCAGTATCGGAAATAAGTTCGCATGTTGCAGACGCAGAAAGTCTTCCCAGAAAAGATCGCTCACGCCAAGCAGCTTCGCCAACGCGGCGAGCACTTCGGGGCGTTGCAACGAGGCCAACCGTTCGAGCCAGTCGGGCTCGTGCAATTCGTATTCGAGCAGTTGCTGAAAGTGCAGCAACGCGGCCTCCGGATCGGGCGACTGCGGCAACCAATCCGTGAAATGCTGAATCAACACGATTGCTGCCCGCAGTTCCTGCTGACGTCTCGTATCGAGTAGCTTGCGGCCCGATTCGTCCGTGACTCGCAACCAGTCTTGCACGCGTGAGCCGACCGTCTGAATCTCCATTTTTCGAACATCAATCCCCAACAGCGCGAGGGCGTTCGTCAGTTCGTACAGGAAGCCGCTCGTGTCTTCCGCCGAAATATGAATGACGGTCGTCTGTGGATGCGAGTCGTTGTCGAACTCAATCTCGACCGGTGATTGCACCGCGCCGCTCGTGTGCGCATCGGGAAGTGATTCTGACACTCGTCGAGCCAAACGCGCCTGCGCTTCACGACGTCGCCCGCACCCGGCTTCCTTGAATAAGTCGAGCAACTCGGCTCGGAACGCAGCCCATTCCTCGCCCATCGACACTTCGGCCTGTGCGTCACGAACATCACGAGTTCGGCGACGAACAGCGAACGAATTGAGAAACCTCAACGTAGACTTCTTCGTTGCTGAAAACGGCGCTGAAGGCTCTTCGGTCTCGACTTGCCCTCTCAGAATGTCAAAACCGTGAACGAAAAGCAGACCGCTGATCATCGACAGGTCGCCCAACTGATCGAAGCCGGCAATCGTGACTTGTCCGCTTTCGGCATCGAGCGGCTGCCAGTCGATCATCAGCGGATCAGCGGGCGAGAGTCGTTTAAGCAACCAATGATCGAATGCCAACGGCTCAGTTTCGCAACCGAAAGCGAGAGCGGAGGCTCCAGGCGGCTGTTAATCCGACACATCGAGAAGCGATCGCTCATGTTTCGGGTTCGTGTCGTTGTCACCGACGTACTTCTCGAAGATCCGCCGCACGCCAGCGCGATGCTGCTGAAAGTGATTCTCCAGTTGCGTGGCGTCGAAGAAGTCGAGCCGCCGCGCCAACGTCTCCAACTCGGCCGTCTCAGTCGGCAGAGTGTGTGTTTGCCGCGAGTGCTTCAATTGCAGCGCGTGCTCGATCACTCGATAGAAAACGTACGCACTCGACAGCTCACGAAACTCATCCCCCCGCACGAATCCGAA
>JANNDA010000898.1:0-3690 GCA_031387195.1 Planctomyces sp.
CGTCGCCGTCGGAGACGGTGTCACTCGCTGGAAAGTGGGTGAGAAAGTGCTGTGTGTCCCGCCGGCACAAAACGGGTTGTGGGAACGGTATGTTGTTTCCGAGGAACAGTGCGTCGCGATCGACCCGCGCTGCTCGGACGAAGAGGCGGTGCTCGCGCAGCCGTTGGGGACGGCGATCTTCGCGTTGAAGAAACTGCCGACGCTGGTGGACTTGGATGTCGTCATCGTCGGGCAAGGGCCGATGGGGCAAATCTTCAACGCCTGCTGCAAAATGCTGGGAGCCCGGCAGGTCATCGGCATCGACAAGCTGGAGTCACGGTTGAAGACGAGTTGGAAAACCGGCGTGACTTCGGCGATCTGCAATGCGATCGACAGCCCGTCGGAGAAAGTGAAAGAACTGACCGGCGGCAAAGGGGCCGACATCGTCATTGAGGCGGTCGGGCACTCCGAGCAGCAATTCAATCTGTGCATCGAACTGCTCGGTTACGGCGGGCGTATTCTGTATTTCGGCGTGGCCTCTGAGATCATCAACGGCTTACGTTGGCGCGATTTGATCTTCAAGAACGGGACGGTCCACACCAGCATCAACCCCAACTTCCGCTGCGATTTCCCGCTAGCCATGCAATGGATCGCCGAGAAACGAATCGACGTGAAACCGCTGGTGACGCACACCTACAAGCTGTCTGAAATCCAAACTGCCTTCGAGACATTCCGCGACCGCCGTGACGGAGCGATCAAAGTCTTCGTCGAGTTTCCCGCCTATCGCCGTCAGTCTTGATTCCAACTCGGAGGGGCCAGAGTGGCATCATTCTTGGTTACGTCGGAGTCCCACTATGCCCAATGCTCAAGCCGCGATCGTGATCATGATGCTCACGACCAGTGTGGAGATTTGGTGGCAATGGCGACGACGTCTGAAAGCGAACGCCCCAATTTTTCCGATGGCCGAAGCTCCGATCGTTCCGGTCAATTTGATTGCCGTTGTGCTCACCCTCACGATGATCGGATTGAGCTTGGTCTCGGTCCTGTTTCCCACTCGGCCGGCGGTGGTTGTTGAGAAACTTCCTTCGATCAAAAATGTCTGGGACGGCTGCTTGTTAAACAGTGCCCTCGTGTTGGTGTTGTTGCCGATTGTGATGGGCGGAAAGATTCAGAACCTCGCGGGACTCGGTTTTGGCCTGGCGAGTATTCGGCGGCAGTTCTTTGAAGGCATGGAGACGGCGCTGGCCAGCTTTGCTCCCGTGCTGTTGGTGCTGCTCGTCACATCGTCGTTTCGTACTCCGCAAGGAACTCATCCGCTGTTACTGCTGTTGAAGCAGGATGGCCACCTTCAGACGTTTGCCGCAGTTGTGCTGGCGGCTGTGATTCTGGCTCCGCTGGCTGAAGAGTTGATGTTTCGAGTTGTGCTGCTGGGCTGGCTGAAGACTCGCACGAACTCCACCGAAGCCATCGTGATTTCCTCCATCGCCTTTGCTGCCGTTCACGGGCCGCTGGATGGGTTAGCTTTGGTGCCGTTGGCGTTGTTGCTGGGGTATCTCTACGACCGCCGCCGCAGTTTCTGGTCGGTGTTCGTCGCGCACGCGTTCTTTAACCTGACGAATATCGTGCTGGCGATGTCCTCGCGTTGAGATTGCGGACTCACTGCTCGGCGGGAGCCTCGCCCTCCCTTGGATAGCCGCTTAGATCGTTATCGCGCGAAGGCGATGTTTTTTCGCGGATTTCTGAACTGAAGCAGTGCTCATCAAAGTAACCCGAAGCGTGAGCGAGGGCGGACGCTTCACAACGCGATGAATTCAGAGTCTCTTGGAGAGCCCGCCCTCGCTAACGCTTCGGGTTACTTTTGCGGCTTCGCCGCTTAGTCTTTGGTCTCAATGATCAGTCCGACCAGAGCCTTGCCATTGTCGAAGAGCAGTAAGCCCAAGAGCGCGCCATCTTTGCTGGCCACAACCGTGGCTCCGTGCCACGCTGGACTGAGGCCGGACGGAGAGCGGAGTTCCCAAGTCGATTCCTTTGCGATCAGGCTGCTGGCCGCGATTGGCAGCGGTTCGGTTTGAGCGTCTGTAATGACCAGGCAATCTTCCGGATCGGCCGCGTGCCGCTGACGTTTTGTGGGCCACGACTTCAGTGTGTTGCCTTCGGCGAGTGCTTGACTCAAACGATACTTCGCCAGCGATCCGCAGCGTTCGCAACGCTCTGCGTCCAATGTGAGTTTTTCTCCCGCCAATTCGAGCGAGATCGCACTTAACGCGTTCTCTGTCGGAAGCAAGACGTCGGCGGGACCGAGCAACTGGCCGTCCGCGAGCAACAGGATCCAACTGGCACGTTCGCGCTGACGGCGAAATCCAAACGACTTCTCTTCCCAGCGGACGACACCTCGTTGCGGTGCCGGTCGCAATCCGTTGGGCGACAGACGCGCTTCGCTGGCGGCGATGCGCGGTTGCCACGTCAGCCATTCTTCTTGTGGAGATTTCACAAACGAGAATCGTTGACCGGTGTTCGCCGCTACTCCGAGTTCGACCGGAGTTGCGAAGGCGACGCCTCCTTGAGCGATCGTGGCCAACGTGTCCGCGCTGAGCTGGAAGCCTTTGAAGCCGACGTTGAGATCGATGCCACTGGTGCTCCAAAAGAGGCTGTTCTGACGCACGAGCAAACGATACCGCACCTCGATGAAGGCTCGCGCTTCGATGCTGGTGCCGTCCGAGGAGAGGCCGACCGACAAGACTTGCCCGACCTTCAGTCCGCGATATGTCACCGGCACACCCGCATCAATGCCCCAGCGTTGCGGTGCGTGCAACACGACTTCAAGCGCCCCTGGAGGAAGTTCGGCCACCGGTGCGACGTCTAGGCCGTCGAATTCTGCTCGTGATTTCGCATCACTCGGACCAGGCATGACAGCCACGTATCGCCCACCGACCAACGTATCGAGCCCACGTACTTCGACCATGCTCAGCCGAGGCCGTTCGACCCAGAACTGCGTCCCTTCGCGAGCCAAATGATGCGCCTCGCCGCTCAGCCGCAATCGCACGGAGACTGCCGAAAGTTCGTGATTCAAATCGACGGCAGTCACCTCGCCGACCGCGATCCCGCGATGCCGCACCGGGTCGCCGATTTGTAGCCCGTGACCCTCGCGGAAACGAATCGTCACTTCGACGAAGGCCGGTTCGGACATCGTCGGCGGTGTTTCGGCTCCGACGAATTCGACAGCGCTCGGCCCATTCACTGGTCCCGGCAGAACACTGAGGAACTTCGCGCCCAGCACCGTTTCCAGGCCACTCACGCGAGACAAACTGACGCGCGGCCGCTCGATCCAAAACTGACTTCCTCGGCGAGCGACATGTGCGGCCTTGGGTTCTAATCGCACCTTCACCACAACCGCACTGAGATCCGGCTTGAGCAATACTTCGCTGACCTCACCCACCGCGATCCCACGATAACGCAGCACTTCCCCCGGCTTCAGTCCGTGCCCTTCGGCAAAGTGAATCACGATCTCCGGGCCACGAGCCTTCAACGAACTGGCCACCAAAACCGTGGCCACTACGAGGCTCAGCAGCACGATCCACCACAACCGAGTGGCCAACCGATTTTTGATTGAGGGAACCACGACGGCTGTCGGAAACGCGCCCAATGTTGGCTGCGGGGCGGTGTTGGGCATGTTTACTTCTTTCGAACAGTCAGGGGTCAGGCACCGCAAAA
>JANNDA010001037.1:0-3737 GCA_031387195.1 Planctomyces sp.
GGCCAGAACAGATCCGGCCAGCCGTCCAAATCAAAATCAAGCGCGCCAACTCCGCCACCGGTCGTCTCAAACATGCGCACGCCGGCGTTGGCAGCATCAGCCCCGTTGGCATACGAGAAGTTCAATCCCATCGAACTCGCCACATCTTGAAAGCGGACTGCTGCGGCGAGGGTCGGTTGCGGCGTGTCGATTGTGCTGCGTTCAAACCGTGGCAAGGGAAGATCGGAGAGGTCTGCTTGCAGCGCGGGATTGTGTAATGGCCACGTTTGCGGAGTCGTCGCCTTCAGGACCGACTGCCGAGCGACGAGCTGTTCTCGTTCCACTGCCGTCGAGTATTCAGAGACCGCGAGGCTAGTCCACGCCCAAGCTTCCCATGGCCGACCGAGCGACTCGCACAGCGCCGCGGCCTTGAGTTTCCAGAACTGGCTTTCTGGATTCTTGAAGACGTCATCAACGGCCAATTGCAGATCCTTGAGCAACCCCGCCCGGTCCAGAAACGTGCGCGCCAGCGACTCGCGGTGGAGTCGATTCAAGACTGAACCGAGGTGGTAGTTAGCGACTCGATGATTGGGATCGCGTCGAACCGCTTCCCAAAAACAGCGAGCGGCCTCCGGGAGAGCGGCCTGCTTTTCGGCCCACAGACCTTGGACGACCCAAATGTCTGGATGTTCGTCGGCTCCGATTGGCAATTGAACCATCCAGTCCGAAAGCCGCGCCGGATCAAGCTCGACGAGGATTTCACCCCACCGGGCTTGAGCTTCGACCAAAGCCGGTGCCACAGCAATAACCTTCTGTAGGACGTCTCTGGCCGATTGGACGTGATTCATTTTGAGGGCTGTCCGCGCCACTCCGACCATCGGCACAAGATCATCGGGAATCGCGGTGCGACAGCGTTCAACAAACTCCGCATCGTTAATCACCGGCTCAGCGGCGGCCAGCAAAACCAGATGGTGCAGCGTGAATTGCCCTTGTCGCACGGCGGCCAACAGAGAGGGAACGGCCTCCCAACAACGGCCCTCAACACCCAACAAATACGCCAACTGTCGATGTGCTTGTAACTGGTACGGATCTTGTTGGAGTGCGGAGCGATACCACTCCTCGGCTGCTGTGGCATGTCCTCGGCTTAAATCGATATCACCTGCCAAGACACTGGCTTTCACCGCAGTACTTGATCCATCTTGTTCAATACGTCGGAGATAACTGAGTGCCAAATCGAGACGCTTCAGTTGAGCCGCCGCTTGTCCGGCGAGCAGCAGCGCCTCGGTCGAATGCGGTGTGCTAGCCAGAGCTGAATCAGCGGCGTCGAGCGCGTTTTGAAACTCGCCTCGCGCCGCAGCCTGTGCTGCGGCACGTAAAAAATCGGAGGTGCTGCGCGTCGCCGGACGCAAAAAGACCACCGCCAGCCCCACCAGCGTCAGGCAGAAGATCGCGGCTTTCCAGAAGTGGTTGGACCGCATGACACCACATCTTCTCTAGCACATCAGGATGAACTCGAAAAAAGCGTTCATAACGCCCGCAATATGAATACGACCGCTGAATCAATGTTTCTGTGAGGCTTGGACTTGAATGACCGGTTGCGCGTGGCTGCCGCTACACAGCACAACAAGTAGATTTGAGATGAGGACTTCTTGCTGGGCCGGCGTCATTTCCAATCCCTCCGCTTTGAGGTGATGGATCGCATCGCGCACGATCGAGACTGCTCCATCGACGATCGTCCTGCGAGCGTCGATCAGAGCAAGAGCCTGTTGTCGCATGAGCATAGCCTGCGCAATCTCAGGAGCATAAGTCAGATCATTGAGCCGCACGTTGAGGACACGGATGCCGGCGGGATCGACCGCTTTTTGCAGTTCAGCAATGTATGCCGCCGTGACGGCTTCAGCCTCATTCTTCAGGCAGGGCTCACTCTTGTCGTGTGATTCGTAAGGAAAATGGGCGCTCACACGCTTGATGACCGCACCCGCTTGGTCCTCGATAAATTGGCTGAAGTTATCGACATCCAGCGCGGCCTTTTGCGTGTTCTCGACGCGGTAGACCACCACCGCGCTGATCAAGATTGGGCTGCCGTTCCGCTCGACGACGGTCGACGAATGGATGTGCAACGTCAGATCGCGAGTCGGAATCCGTTTCAAGTTCCGTCCGACCGGATGAATCCAGCGGATGCCTTCATCGCGAACGGTTCCGACATACTTGCCGAACCTGAGCACGACCATTTCTTCGCGCGGATTCACGATGAAGAAGCCGAACAACAGGATCGGTGGAAACAGAATTGTCACCGCAATCACCAAACCGATTTCCATAACCTTCTCCTCCGAAACTGAAAGTGCATCGACACGCGAAGCGATGCTATTGCCGAGCCGTCGAGAGGTAAACGAATTACTTCTTCTTCGTCAACTTTTGAAATCTCATCCCATCGACCTCGGCGACGAACAGGTTTCCCATCGCGTCGAATGCCAGCATGTGCGGGATCTCAAATTCGCCGGGAGCTTTCCCCTGCTTGCCCCAGCGTTGTTGCACTTTGCCCGCTGTATCGAGGCGGAGCACTTGGTTGGCTTGAGCATCGGCGACGAAGACCTGCCCCTCGGCGTTGATGGCCAGGCCGTAGGGAGCGAAGCCAGACCACTGTTCCAACCATTGACCGTCGGCGTCGAAGAGTTGAATTCGCTCGTTCTCGCGA
Source organism: Planctomyces sp. (assembly GCA_031387195.1). Taxonomy (GTDB): domain Bacteria; phylum Planctomycetota; class Planctomycetia; order Planctomycetales; family Planctomycetaceae; genus SXKJ01. The sequence goes on from JANNDA010001037.1 coordinate 2,675, forward strand.
TCGCCGACCAGCAGCCGGCCTTTGGCGTCCATGATGATTGAGTGCGGCAGGTTGAATTCGCCGTGTTTCGTACCGCGCGTGCCCCACGATTTCAGCAGCCGACCCTCCGCCGAGAACTTCATCACACGGCTGTTGCCGTAGCCATCAGAGACGAACACTTCATCCTTGGGACCGAACGCGATGTCGGTCGGCCGATCAAATTCATCACTTCCCGTTCCCGGCTTTCCCGTCCCCAAGGCCAGCAGCAATTTTCCGGTCGGGTCAAACTTCAGCACCCGATGCCGACCGGTGTCTGTCACCCAGACGTTGCCGTGCCGATCGACTCGCAAGCCATGCGCTGTGCCGATTAGATCATCGCCCCACGAGCGGAGCAGCTTTCCGTCCGCATCGACACACAGGATCGGATGCGGGCCACGATGAAACAAATAGATTTCCCCTTTGCGGTTCGTGGCCACCGCCGAACAGCGTCCGAGTGAATAGCCAGCGGGCAGTTTTGGAAACTCTCCCGCTGGCTCAAAAGTGATGACCTCGTCCGCCAGCGTCACTCCTCCGATCATCTGTGCCAGACAACAAAGCACTCCGAGAAAAAACAGAGGACTCGCGTTTTTCATGTTGCTCGACTTTCGAGGAGATGGATTTTTCTGTTCTTCATCCGCTGTTCGGTCTAGTCATCTGCGGATGAAAGGCGGCGAGTGTGCCGATGGCGGATTGCCAGAATCTTTTTGTCCCACATCTTTTTGTCAGCCGTTCGAAATGCAGAGCTGACAAAAAAATGTGGGACAAAAAATGAAAAGCAGGGCCAGAGAATTCGCATGACCATCGGTGATTCGGTTGGGTTGCGGGTGCGGCCCGATCCAAGGTTCCTTGAACTCTCGCCAAAGCCAGACGAACACGAGCCCGACGCGCATCTGGTGCCTCCATCCAACGGTCGCGAACAGGTCGCGCGCGCGACACTAACGTTAACTGAAGGCGCCAATCCTGGCGCGCTTTGGCGCCAGGTTGGCGCCGGTGAAACGTCCTAACTTGCTCATGCGCGCGACGTGGGGTGACGATGGCGACGAAG
>JANNDA010001101.1:0-5596 GCA_031387195.1 Planctomyces sp.
GTGGGCGGCGACGTTTCGCAACTAGGAATTGCTCGGCTGACGTTTCGCCCGCATGACGAGCCGCTTCAAAAACGTTACGCACGATTCATGGCAGGAGACGACTCCACGTTCCGTCGAATCTGGAGTAGTCCGACTCAGCAAGTCCACATCGAAGTGATTGAATCACCGGCGAGCCGGTGCCTGACCGTTCCGCTCGCCAAGGAATGAACCATGAAACTGTTGCGACCTCTGCTGGTGTTCGGCACTCGACCTGAAGCGATCAAGATGGCTCCGATCGTCCAGGCGTGTCGTGCTCGACCCAACGAGATCGATCCGATCGTCTGTGTCACCGGACAACATCGCGAGATGCTGGCTCAGGTGACGGATTACTTCGGCATTGAGCATGACCTCGACCTCGACCTGATGCGTCCGAATCAATCGCTCGCGGGTCTGACCGCACGATGCATCGAGCGGATCGATGAGGTTCTCGCCGAGCGAACGCCGGATTGCGTGATCGCTCAGGGAGACACGACGACGGTGATGTGTGCCTCGCTGGCGGCGTTTTATCGGCGAGTCCCCTTCGTGCATGTCGAAGCGGGACTGCGAACGGGCGATATCTGGTCGCCGTTTCCCGAAGAGCTGAACCGTCGCGTCGCAACGCTGACGACCGCGCTGCATTGTGCTCCGACAGAACGCTCGCGACAGAACCTGCTGCGCGAGGGAATCGCGGACGCCACGATTCACGTCACCGGCAATACAGTCATCGACGCACTGCTGTGGGCAGCGGCTCGCGAACGGACGGATGGCGGCCGATGGGCTGAGAAGTATTCGTGGCTCGGTGACCGTCGCATGTTGCTGATCACCGGACACCGCCGCGAAAACTTTGGCGGCGGCTTCGAGAACATCTGCCGCGCGATTGCCGAGTTGGCTGGCCGCTTTCCTGATGTCGCGTTCGTGTATCCGGTGCATCTCAACCCGAACGTCCAAGAGCCAGTGCGCCGCATTTTGTCCGATCGCAGCAACATCCATTTGTTGCCTCCGGCTCCGTACCCGGAGTTCGTTTGGCTGATGGACCGCTCGACGCTAATCCTCACTGACTCTGGCGGAGTCCAGGAGGAAGCGCCGTCACTGAAGAAGCCGATCCTCGTGATGCGCGACTCGACCGAACGTCCCGAAGCACTCGACGCCGGAGCGGTAGAACTGGTCGGCACGGATTCATCGCGCATCGTCGCAGCAGTCTCGCGGCTGCTCAGCGATCCGCTGGAGTACGCTCGACGACAGATCGAATGCAATCCGTATGGTGATGGGAAGTCGGCAGAGCGGATTGTGGATTTGGTGTTGCAGCAAGGATGGTGATAAATGACTAACGACTTGTCTTTACTCCTTCGGAGTAACGGCAGACGCAAGGAACAACATTCGTGCCTCACTACGCCGCCTGGCTGATTGATCTCGACGGAACTCTGTACCGCTCGCTGCCGGTGAAGGTGGCAATGGGGATCGAACTGTGTTTCGCCGGTCGCCGAGTGCGTCGCGTGATCGGTGCATTCCGGCACGAGCACGAAGCCTTACGTCACTCCGAATCTTCGAGTGACACGTCCCCCTTCGAGACTCAATTGGCTTGCACAGCCGAACGGCTGCGTTGTCCGATCGAGGAGGTGCGCGGGATTGTGGACGACTGGATGTTCGCTCGACCGGGCCGCTGGCTGCGGCGTTTTCGCCGACGTGAGCTACTCGATGAAATCGCTCACTTCCGCGCGAGCGGCGGACGCACGGCACTGGTCAGCGATTATCCGGCGCGCGTGAAGTTGGCCGCGCTCGGAGCGGCTGAGTTGTTTGATGTCGTCGTCGCGAATGGCGAAACGAGTCGTCCTTATCGGCTCAAGCCATCGCCACAGGCATTCCTTGAAGCGGCTCAGCAGCTTGGTATTTCTCCAGCCGAATGTCTCGTCATCGGGGATCGTCTCGATGCAGACGGGATGGCGGCTCAGCAAGCGGGAATGGCCTTTCGTCACATCGCCGGTTCGACGAAATAGGTCAGGCTAGTCCTCAAGTCCGCGAACTTTGGAGTGCGGCGATTCATCGCCGCTTTTTCTTGGATTATTGCCAAACGAATAAATCTTGAGAGACCAAGTCGATCGGCGAGAGACAGGGAAAGCGGCGATGAATCGCCGCACTCCAAATCAGAGGTTGCTTGATTGAGGGCTGTCAGCCTTGGAGAGGCTGACCGACAGCAACCGATCGATGTCCTGTGACCGGCTGCGCCTCTTCCACAATGACCGGCTTGATGAACGCGTCGAGCAGAATCAGTTCGTTTTGCGTTTCGATCAACGCTGGCGGACAGCTTGCCGGCAGCAGCAATGTCGAGCCAGTTTGCAGAATCTGTTCGTTGCTGTCGCAACTCAACGAGCCGCTGCCGCCAAGTACCAGAAGTGCATGAAAGCGACCGTCGCTCTCGAAGCGAAACGAATCCCGTAGCGTGTGACGATGCAGTGTGAAGAATTCGCTAGCAACCAATTCTTCGCTGACCTGAGTCAGGCGACTTGGAGTCACCGGATCAACCGGGCCGCGATCGAAGTCGATGCAGACCAGTGATTCTTCGAGGTGCAACGGACGCGGTTGTCCGTCCGCACCGAGCCAGCCCCAGTCATGCAGACGAAACGTCAGGTCGCTCGATTGCTGAATTTCGGCCAGCAAGATCCCCTCGCCAATCGCGTGGACGGTCCCCGCTGGAATAAAGACGCAGTCTCCCGCTCGCGCGGGATACGAGTGCAAGCATTCCTCGACGGTGCCGGCGGCCAAGTGTTGTTGCAAGCGGAACGCATCGACTCCGCGTTTCAATCCGGCGTAGATCCGACTATCAGGCCGTGCGTCGAGGATCACCCAGGCTTCGGTTTTTCCGTTCTCATGTGGGTTGAAAAACCGAGCCTGAATGTCATTGGGATGGACCTGGACCGAGAGCCGATCACTGGCATCCAGAAATTTGACGAGCAACGGAAACTGCAACAGACGGCGTTCGGTCCCGCACAATTCGCGACAATTCATCGCCATCAACTGCCGCAGCGACAATCCGTGCCACGGGCCACCAGCAACTACGCTCTGATCGTCGCCGTGATCGCACAACTCCCAACTCTCGGCGTAGTCAGACTCGGACCCCAGCGGCTTGCCGAGCACACTTCCCAGCCGAGTACCTCCCCAACGAATGCGTTTCAACAACGGACGAAAACAAAGAGGCGTCATGGTAAATCCCAATTTCGCTTTCAAACGTACTGTGACAACCCCTGGCGTTCGGCCAGCGCGACCAGTTGCCGCACGGCGTCCTCGTCCCCTTTGCGAGCAACGAGCGTCACGTCTGGCGTGTGGACGACGATGCAATCAGTCAGGCCCGCCGTGGCTACGAGATGGTCGGACGTTGTGCGGACGATGCAGCCGTGTGTGTCGATGCCGCAGAATGGGCCGTCGATCGTGTTGCCCTGCTCATCCGAGCCGAGCAATCGTGGCAACGCCTGCCAACTGCCAACGTCGTCCCACTCGAACGGAGCCTCGACCACACACACGTCCGACGCTCGTTCGAGCACCGCGTAGTCGATCGAGATCGACTTCAATTTCGGAAACTGTTCAGTCAGCGCCTCCGGCCAACGATCCGTGCCGAGCGATTCGCTCAGCCGCATCAGCCCAGCGTGCAGGTCTGGCTCGTGATCTCGAATCGCGTCCAGAATCCGCGACGCACGCCAGACAAAGATGCCACAGTTCCAAAAGAATGTCCCGCGTTGCACATACTCGCGAGCGGTTTCGAGATCCGGCTTCTCGCGGAACGATGCGACTTGAAACCCGCCGCGCACGCGCCCCAGCGAATCACTTTGTTCGATGTAACCAAACCCGGTCGCCGGATAAGTCGGCGCGACTCCGAACAACACCAGCCGCCGCGAGTTCTCATCGACCAGTCCAACGGCGCGCTCGACCGCATCGCGAAACACTTCGATCGGTCGAATCACATGATCCGCCGGCATGACCAGCATGATCGCATCCGGATCGCGCCGCACTAACTCAAGCGCCGCCAGCCCCACGCACGGAGCCGTGTTTCGTCCACAGGGTTCGACCAAAAAATGATCGCTCGGCAGTTGTGGCAGTTGTTCGCGAGTCTGCTCGACCTGCGCCGCGTTCGTGACAACAAACACCCGCTCGGCCGGCACCCACGGCTGACACCGAGTCACTGTCTGCTGAATCAGCGTCTCTTGTCTCGCCAACGAGAGCAGTTGTTTGGGCATCCGCTTCCGACTCTGCGGCCAGAACCGAGTCCCACTTCCCCCAGCCATGATGACCGCGTGCAACATGTCCGCTTTTCTCACAAAATCATTGCCGCCGAACTCTCTGAATTCGCCTCAAGCTGCGATCGAATGGCGCGCGTTCCGACCCTGATACACGAGTTCTGAAACGCAACAGCAACGCGACCACACGCTCAAGGTACGCCACTGATATATTGGACGAATTGCGTCTTCGGCACGGAGATTCGTCGGCCATGTCCTCGGAGCGGCCAAGAACTAGCGTGAACAACGATCACAGCGATACTCAGCAAGAAAAGGACACCGTCAGTCGTGCCAACCACACGGCGATGTTGTTTCCTGGCATCATGCGGCATCGCTGCCAGTTATCGTTTGATGAGCTCAAGCAACGATATGGTCCGCAAGCAGTTCTGTTCGCGACGATGCGCGGATCGCAACCAATCGTCTCCAACCGTATTATTCAGATCACGATTTACCAAAGTCGAAATTGAGACGACCGAAATAGGAATTGGGATCGTTGCCTCAGAAGTTTGCCAAGATTGAAACATTGCTGCGAATGTGAGCGTACGATGTGGCTCGTTCAAAAACAGTTTTAAGTAGCAGGACCGTGAGGGGCAAATTTTGAGAAGAGCGCGGCGAACCAGTTTAATGTCGTTCGTTTTGGACGGGCACGATTTGATTGGTGTTTTACACCTGCGTGTTCTGTTTCTAGCTTGTGCTGTTGCCGGAATTGCGGGGTTGGCTGGCTGCCGGCCAAATTCGGAGAAGTTGCTTCCCGCGACGGATGCTGGGAATTCATCTGTCGCGAAAGGTCACGTTGATACTGGCCCTGTGCGATTCGCTGACGTGGCCCAGCAGCTTGGTCTGACATACGCGTGGCCCCAGCAGCGCAGGCCGATGCGGACTCCTGAAGCATTTGGTTGTGGATGCGCTGCCATCGATTTCGATAACGACGGCTGGCAGGACGTGCTGTTGGTGGCCGATCCGCATTGCAGACTGTTTCGCAATTTAGGGGGCGGTCGGTTCGTTGATGTGACCGAGTCCTTCGGTCTGCACGAGATCACCGCCAAGGATTGGATCGGCTGTGCTGTTGGAGATTATGACGGCGATGGCTGGCTCGACATGCTGCTGACAGGATTTCATCGCTTGGCACTCTGTCGCAATGACGCTGGAAAGAAGTTCGCAGACGTCACCACTTCCGCAGGGCTTGATCCCGCCAACCACAACCACTGGGGAGCGAGCGCCGGCTTCATGGATCTCGATGGTGATCAATGGCTCGACTTCGTGATCATCAACTATGTCGAGTTTGGCCCCGAATCCAAGCAGTTCTGCGAATC
>JANNDA010001118.1:0-2724 GCA_031387195.1 Planctomyces sp.
CAGTCAGAATGTGATCGCGACGGTCAGCTCGCCGTATGAAACGCCGGTGGATGCCGCAATCTTCGCGAACGCAGAGCGGAGCAATTTCATCGACGATCATGTGCTCGCGAAGTTGAAGAGTTTGAACATTCCACCGTCGCAGCGAAGCAGCGATTCGGAGTTCATTCGCCGGGCGTATCTCGACACGATCGGCGTCTTGCCCACGATTGATGAGGTGCGGACTTTTCTATCGGACATCACGCCGGATAAGCGCGCTCGGCTCGTCGAGACTTTGCTGTCTCGACCGGAGTTCGTCGATTACTGGAGCTACAAGTGGTCCGACTTGTTTCTGCTGTCGGGTGAGCGTCTCCGTCCACAAGCATTGAAGGCGTTCTCCGAATGGATTCGCAAAAACGTTGCCGACAACATGCCGTGGGATCAGTTTGCTCGCGAGATCGTCGTGGCTCGCGGCAGTACCTTCGACAACGGAGCGGCGAATTTTTACTCGCTGCATCAAGACCCGCTCGACATGGCCGAGACGACCTCGATGGCCTTCCTGGGCATGTCGATTCAATGCGCGAAGTGTCACGACCATCCGTTGGAGAAATGGACCAACAACGATTACTACGGCTTCGCGAGCTTGTTCGCTCGCGTGCGTGGCAAAGGTTGGGGCGGCGACTTCCGCAGTGGCGACGGGCACCGAGTCATTTTCCTCGATGACGAGAGCGAACTCATTCAGCCCCGTACCGGAAAACCGCAGCCGCCGAAGCCGCTCGACGGCCAAACGCTGGAGTTCGATTCCACCGCTGACCGCCGCGAGCAAGTCGCCAGTTGGCTCACATCGCCAAGCAACCCGTACTTCAGCCGAGCGATCATCAATCGCGTCTGGGCGAACTTCTTTGGCGTTGGTTTGGTCGAGAAGGTCGATGATCTGCGGCTGACGAACCCGCCCAGCAATCCAGAGTTGTTGTCTGCGTTGGCCGCATATCTCACCGAAGGTGACCCCACACTAGCCCGAAGCGCTAGCGAGGGAGCAACACGCGCCGGCAACGGAGAAGCAAACCCGAAAGATCAGGCCGCCGCGAGCAACGACCCCTCGCTGGCGCGTCGGGCTAGTATTTCGGGCCGCCCGTATGACCTCAAGAAACTCATGCGACTGATCCTCACCTCGCAGGCTTACCAGCGCAGCAGTCAGGCCACGAAAGGCAACGAGCCCGACGAACGGTATTACTCGCGGTACTACCCAAAACGTCTGAAGGCCGAGGTGCTGCTCGACATCATGTCGCAAGCGACCGGCTCGCCGACTCCGTTCAAAGATTTCCCCGCCGGCACGCGCGCGTTGCAGCTTCCTGACGTCAACATCGCGTCCGACTTCCTGAAGACCTTCGGCCGCCCCGAACGCATCCTCACCTGCGAGTGCGAACGCTCCGACGAACCGAGCATGACTCAAGTCCTGCACATCCTCAACGGAGAAACTCTGGTCCTAAAACTCGAAGCGAAAGGGAACGTCCTCGAAAAGCAGCTCGAAGCGAACATGCCCAATGAATCGCTCATCGAAGACCTCTACCTCACAACGCTCTGCCGCTTCCCAACCGATGCGGAACGCTCCCGCCTGCTGTCGATCCTCGCGAGTGTCTCGCCAGAGGAGCGTCGCCCAGCGATCGAGGATCTCTACTGGAGCGTGCTCAGTAGCAAAGAGTTCTTGTTCAATCGGTAGAGCAGTGAAGTTGAAGGGCTTGGACATAGCGCAGGAGTCAAATGGCTGGAGTTGCGAACGTCTCATTGCCCGATTCCAATGGTTCAGCGATCTACCGAGCCGACGACTATTTTTGAGGCCATCACGATGCCCACACTCAACACGCAACTAGGATTCGACCGGAGCCAAGCTCCGATCGTTCCGTTGGAGTATGCTGGCCAATGGGTTGTTTGGACGAAAGATCTCAATCGGATCATCGCTCACGGGGCAACATTGGATGAAGCGGCTCTAATTGCTCAGCAAACAGGCGAAGGCGAGGTCGTCTTTGAAAAGGTTCCACGACCAAACTCGTTTGTCGGATGTGGGACAGGCCGATGAAGTTCCCCTATCGTGCTCACATCGGACTCGCGCCAGAGACGGGCGAATCGCAGATTATTTTGCGGCCCGAAGTGTTGGTGCAAATCGCCGGACCAAACCGCTCGGAAGCGTTTCTTGGACTGGTCGATTCGGGTGCGGACAACACGGTCTTGCCAACATCAATCGCGGATCGGCTTGGCATCCAGTTGCGCCCCGCCCAAGGGCCAAGTGGTATCGCATTCGGCGGTCATGAATTGGTGTTTCAAGTCGGGCAGGTCGAGTTTGAACTGTCTGATGACCAAACGACTTGGACATGGAAGACCGAAGTGCTCTTTCATCAGTTTGAGGACGCCCAGGACGAAACACTCATCCTGGGCCACGCAGGGTTCCTTGATTTCTTTCGCACTCTCCTCGATCCCGAACAAGCCGCTGTCGAACTGACTCCGAACGGATTATTTCCGAGCAACACTGACCACGAGTGACACTATGCAAGACCTGACCCCGAAAGCTGTCGTTGCCGTTTGCTTGATACTGATCAGCACTCTCAGTTCGAGTTTGTCGTTCGCATCGGAAGCAAATCAAAAGCCGTCGCCGTTCAAGGTCGAAACGCCGCCGCCGGAAATGAAGCTGGATGCGTTCTATAAGAAGTACGTCAACGCCAACGGATATCCGATCGTCTCGTCGGAGAAGGT
>JANNDA010001120.1:0-6615 GCA_031387195.1 Planctomyces sp.
AATCACACGAGCAACGCCAAGAAGGTCGATAAGCCGATCGCCGCGTTGCTGCGCGACTTGAAATCACGCGGTTTACTGGACGACACGCTGGTCATTTTTGGCACCGAGTTCGGTCGCACGCCGGCGGCTCAAGGAAATGACGGCCGCGACCATCACCCGCACGCCTTCAGCATCTGGCTCGCCGGCGGCGGTGTGCGCGGCGGGATCGCTTACGGGCAGACTGACGAATTCGGTTACTACGTCGCCGAAAACAAAGTCACGATGCCCGACTTCCACGCCACGATCCTGCACCTGTTGGGACTCGATCACACCCAACTGACCTATCGCCACGCCGGCCGCGACTATCGTCTGACCGACGTCGATGGCGAATTGGTCCACGGGATCTTGGCCTGAAATCATTCGATGCGAGATGCTCATCATGCCTGCCGTGAGCAGGCTCGTTCATGAAAGATTCGCCTTTACCTGTTTTCGGACTGTTGCCAAACTCCCTGCCCACTGTCGGGGGGCGGTGTGTCGATTTCGAGTTCATCGAGTTCATCGAGAGCCGACCCTATGTCCGCAGTATTGCCAGTTCTGCATCGCTTGCTCGCCGTTGTCGCCTGCGTGTTGACGCTCATGAGCGTCGGATGTGCCGCGTCGCATTCCATGATCGTGTCCAATCCGGTCTTTGTGCCGGCAAACACTCAGCACAACGCTTGGGAACGAACGGTTGATGTCTTGCACGGTTTCCATTTTCCCGTCGCGCGCGAGAACCGTTTGGATGGCGTGATCGAAACCGATTATCGAGTCGGTTCTAACGTCTTGGAGCCATGGCACGGCGATTCTGTGGGTATCAGAAATCGAATGGAAAGCACGCTGCAATCGATCCGCCGCAAAGTGAAGATCGACCTGACGCCTGTCGAAGGGGGCTATCTCGTCGGCGTTGAAGCGTATAAGGAACTCGAGGATCTCAACGGCACGGCGGAGAACACGACCGGTGCGGCCACGTTCCGAAAGTCGTCCCCTTTAGAGCGAAATCTTTCCATCGTGGTCGGTCAATCGAGCCCTTCAGGCTGGATTTCGCTTGGTCGAGACACAGACTTGGAACAGGCGATTTTGGGTGATCTGCAACAAGGTTTTTGAGTCGGACGGGGTGCTGTTTTACTCGGTTTCACCCGAAAAACTTTGATAACGCATCGTTGACCGTTGATCGGAACGAGCCTTAAGCTACCGCCCCGAATGGTGGCTGACCGATAAACATGCTCGGTCACTGTCCCTCATTTCCCGCCGATTGCTGGGTGCGCCGGTCGCTCACCCGCTGGAGCTTCTCACCGGAGAAATTTTCGATGCTGCGAATCCTTGGTCAGTACGGCAAAGACAACTGCGACGGTCACTTTTCTCGCCGAGACCTGCTGAAGGTCGGCGGCTCGGCAATGGCCGGGCTGAGTCTGCCCGGCATGATGCAGTTGCAAAAGGCAACCGCCGATGAGGGCCGATACGGTGGACCAGGGTTCGGCAAAGCCAAAAGTGTGATCATGGTTTATCTGCAAGGTGGTCCGAGCCATCTTGAACTGTGGGATCCGAAAACGGACGTGCCGGAAAATGTGAAGTCGGTCTTCGGCAACATCGACACGAAAACCCCCGGCCTGCAATTCACCGAAATCCTGCCGAACCTCGCCAAGGTCACCGACCGCGCGACGATGATCCATTCGATGAGCTATACGCCGGTCGGGCTCTTCAATCACACGGCCGCGATCTACCAAATGCTGACCGGCTACACCGCCGACAAAGTCAGCCCGTCAGGTCAGCTTGAGCCTCCGAGCCCGAAGGATTTCCCTAACTTCGGCAGCAACATCGTCCGCTTGAAACCGAGCGACACACCGATGCTGCCGTTCGTGATGATGCCTCGCCCGTTGCAGGAATCGAACGTCATCGGCAAAGCAGGCACAGCAGGGTTCCTCGGTCGAGCCTTCGATCCGTATTACCTCTACCCGCCCGGCGACGATATGGATCTTTCCAAGATGGAAAAGATCTCCGTTGATGACCTGCAACTGCGATCGGGAGTCGCCGTCGATCGCATGGAACGCCGAGCCAAGTTGCGCGATCAAGTGCTCGAAGGAATGAAGGATCTCGAACGTTCGACCGGCAAGTACGCGCTCGGCGAATATTATGGCAAGGCACTGAGCCTCGTGATTTCTGGTAAAGCTCGCGATGCGTTCAATCTGTCGGCCGAACCGAAAGAACTGCGAGACAAGTACGGCATGAACACGTTCGGTCAAAGCTGCTTGCTGGCTCGACGTTTGATCGAAGCGGGCACCCGAGTCGTCGAGGTCAACTGGCCGAAGGTCGCGAACTCCGACAATCACTCTTGGGACGTCCACACCGGCTTGCCCGATCGGATGAAGAAACAATCCGGTCCGATGCTCGACTCAGGTTTGGCGAGTCTGATCGAAGACCTCGATCAACGCGGCCTGTTGAAAGAGACGTTGGTCATTGCCGTTGGTGAATTTGGTCGTAGTCCGAAGCGCGGAGTCAGTACCTCCGGCAACAGCAACACCGCTGACGGTCGCGATCACTGGCCGTACTGTTACACCGCGTTGATGGCCGGTGCCGGTATCAAACGCGGCTACGTCCACGGCAAGTCCGACAAGACCGCCTCGTCCCCTGTTGACAACCCGGTTCATCCCGGCGAATTGCTGGCGACGATCTATCACGCGGTCGGCATCAATCCGCGAACGGTCGTTTATAACCACCTCAACCAACCGCGTGATCTTGTCAAAGCTGATGCGGTGACCGCGTTGTTCGGATAATAGATCGAGCCGGCTTCCGCCGGACGAAGCTTGTTTCACACTTGCAGCCCGGCCGCCCCTCAGCAGCCGGGCTGCGGTTTTTAATAGAGTTCACCTCACCTCGTAGCACAGGCGGCTCGCCTGTGGTTACGTTGGTGAAACCTTACAGGCGGGCCGCCTGTGCTACGGGTTTTGAGCCCCCCCTTTCGCACGGATCGTCGCTGTCCCATTCTTGGTGTCCGACACACAATCAAAGATCAGAAAGCGATGTATGCTCCGCCGACTTGGCCGAACGAATCTGCAGATCTCTCCGCTCGGCATGGGATGTTGGCCGATCACGGGGATTACCAGCATCGACGTCAACGAAGCCGACAGCCTGGCCACGATCAGGACTGCGTTTGATGCGGGGATCAATTTCTTCGACACGGCCTATTGCTACGGCTTTGAAGGTGAGAGCGAGCGGATGATTGCTCGCGTGCTGGCCAGCGACCGCGACAAGATCGTGCTCGCAACCAAAGGGGGCATTCATTGGGAATCGGGCAAGCAAGCTCGCTGCGGACACCCGGAAACTCTCGTGCGTGAGTGTGACGAAAGTCTGCGACGACTACAGACTGATCGCATCGAGTTGTACTACCTGCACGCCCCCGATCCGAACGTCCCGATCGAAGAGTCAGCCGGAGCGATCGGCGAACTCATCCGACAAGGCAAGGTGTTGAGCGCGGGGCTGTCGAATGCGAATATCGAGCAACTCGCAGCGTTTCACCAAGTCTGTCCGCTCGCCGCGTATCAACCGCATTTCAATATGCTGCAACGCGAGATCGAGGATTCCCAATTACCGTGGTGCGTCGAGCACGGCGTCTCAGCCATCGTCTACTGGCCGTTGATGAAAGGCTTGCTGGCCGGGCACCTGCCCCGCGATTACGTCTTCGATCCCAAAGACGGTCGCCGCAAGTACCCCATGTTTTCCGGTGAGGAATGGGAGAAGAATCAAGACTTCTTGTTGGAACTCCGCAAGCTGTCAGTTGAACTGGAGAAGCCCATATCCCAGATCGTGCTCAACTGGACGATTCAGCGCCCTGGCATCACCGCCGCACTGTGTGGTGCCAAACGCCCGCATCAAATCCAAGAGAACGCGGAGTCCATGCAATGGTCGCTCACCTTCGATCAGGTTAGCGGCATCAACGCCGCCATCGCCGCACGCGGCCAGATCGTTTCCAAAGCAGCGGTGTAGTCGTCGCCGATGTGTGGATCGTGGACCAGATGCTGTTTCGGCAAACGTATGAGTTTGTCGCCATCATCGGTAGCCGCCGTTAGCATCCGTCGTCGTTCAGAAACCTGACGGTGTCAGTCATGGCCCAGTTTCGGACGGCGGTTTAGTCGGCAACTGCGAGGCTTGGAATGGCTTCCCTCTCGCTTCCTGTTGTGGATGTTGCGGTCATTGCAGAAGTGACCTTGGGGGCTCGTCACTGGTTGACTGGAGCCGTGTTGCTGGTGGCTGCTGCGTTGGCCGTCCTGGTCTGGTCGTATCGCCGGAGTGGCTCGCGATCGTGGGTCCGCAGCACGGCATTGACGCTCAAGGGAATGGCGATCATCGCGCTGGCGGTCTGTTTGGTGGAACCGCTCTTCACGGGGACTCGACCGAGACCGGGGAGCAATTTGTTTTTGGTTGTGGCAGACAACAGTCGCAGCTTGCAGTTGTCGGACAGCGGCAGCGATCGATCTCGCGGACAGGTGATGAAAGCGGGACTGGCGGAAGAGTCGGCCTGGTTGACTCGACTGTCGCAGGATTTCGATGTGCGGCGGTATGTGTTCGACACGAACGTGCGACCGGTGAAGTCGTTTGCCGAAGTGACTCTCGATGGCGAAGCATCGGCGATCAATGGCTCGTTGAACGGGCTTGCGGATCGGTTTCGAGGACAGCCGGTGGCCGGCATCTTGTTGTTGACCGATGGGAACGGGACTGATCTGGCGGATGTCGCGATTGACTCGAAGCAAAAGCTGCCGCCGATCTATCCGGTCGTGATTGGCAATGATGGCGGGCTGGTGGATCTGTCGGTCTCGCAGGTGGCGGTGAGTCAGACAAATTTTGAAGCGGCCCCGGTCACGATCACTGCCACGCTCGAAGGCCGAGCGGTTGCTGGCCGACAGGTTGGTCTGCGAGTGCTCAACGAGGCAGGTGAAGAGATCGAACGGCGGAAGATCGAGCACATCGTTGATGGCGAGCCCGTGGTGCAGAGATTTTTGTTGAAGCCAGAAAAGTCAGGCATCAATTTTTTTACCGTGCAGGCATTTCTGAATGGCGAGGAGAAGCTGACGGAGAGCGATGCGACCTCGCAAGAAACAACGCTGGCGAACAATCGCCGCATCGTCACGGTCGATCGAGGCGGCGGGCCGTTCCGAATTCTGTATCTCGGCGGACGGCCGAACTGGGAATTCAAATTCTTGCGGCGGGCGCTGGATGAAGACGACGAGGTCAAACTCGTGGGTCTGTTGCGTGTCGCGAAGAAGGAGCCGAAGTTCACGTTCTTGAGCCGATCGGGTGAGCGGACGAATCCGCTGTTTCGCGGCTTCGGCAACAAGGATGAGCAGGCTGAGCAATACGATCAACCGGTGCTGGTCCGGCTCGGCACGAAGGACGCCGATGAGCTGCGCGGTGGATTTCCGAAGAGCAGCGATGAGCTGTTTCAATTTCACGCGGTGATTCTCGACGACATCGAAGCGGCCTTCTTCACGCAGGATCAAATGTCGTTGTTGCAGCAGTTTGTCAGCCGTCGTGGCGGCGGCCTGTTGATGCTGGGGGGCAATCATTCGTTCGGCGAAGGGGGCTATCAGCGCACGGCAATCGGCGACATGTTGCCGGTCTATATGGATCGCGGCGATCCGACTGCCGCCGGTGCGGGCTATCGGATGCTGCTGACTCGCGAAGGCTGGCTGCAACCGTGGGCTCGACTGCGGACCAACGAGTCCGACGAATCAAAACGCTTGGCCGCGATGCCGGACTTCAAGAGTTTGAACAGCGTGCGGACGATTAAACCGGGAGCTTCGGTGATCGCCCAAGTGACGGGCGCTGATGGCCAGGAAATTCCCGCACTCGTCGTGCAGCCGTTTGGCCAAGGTCACACGGCCTCGCTGTTGATCGGCGATCTGTGGCGATGGAATCTGCAACGCACTGATCCGACGCAAAGTGATCTCGAAAAATCATGGCGACAAACGGTGCGCTGGTTGGTCTCCGATGTGCCGGGGCGAGTCGAAGTTGAAACGCGACGCACGTCGTCCGCCGCGATGCCTGCTGTTGAAGTTCTGGTCCGCGCGCGTGACGCTCAGTTTGAACCGCTCGACAATGCCCATGTCTTGCTGCGTGTGCAGACGCCCGACGAACACCAGATCGAACTCATCGCCGAGAGCAGCGATCGTTCGCCTGGCCAATACGCAGCACTGTTCGCTCCGCGCGTTCCCGGTGTCTATCGAGCTACCGTCATCGTGACGGCTGCCGACAGCAGCGAAGTCGGTCAACGAGAAATCGGCTGGACCGTCGAACCGCAAACCGAAGAGTTCCGCACGCTGGCCGTGAACCGACCGCTGTTGAAACAACTCGCGCAGGTCACTGGCGGAGAAGTGATCTCAGTCGATGATCTCGATCGCTTCGTTGGCAGCTTGCCGAACCGAAAGATTCCGATCACCGAAACGTGGACGTACCCGTTGTGGCACCAGTCGTCCGTGTTTTTTTTCGCGTTCGGCTGCCTGATCAGCGAATGGGGCCTGCGCCGCTGGAAAGGGATGCCGTAAGCATGTAACCCGAAGCGTCAGCGAGGGCGAACGCTTCAAAACGCTTTGAATTCACGATCCC
>JANNDA010001180.1:0-12167 GCA_031387195.1 Planctomyces sp.
GTGAAGCGCTCGCCCTCGCTTCGGGTTACTGAAATAACTTGTGCCCATCCTCCTTTCGAGCGATCACCATGCGATGTCTTGCGATCTTTCTGAGTCTATTTGTCAGCACGCTCATCGTCCTTACCGTCTCGGCCGCGCCGCCGTTGGTTGATCCGGACCTTCCCGACGGCACCGACGCGGCGATCAAACAGATCGCCACGTTTCGAGTTCCCGCTGGGTTGAAAGTCGAACTCTTCGCGGCTGAACCGAAGCTGGCGAGTCCCGTGGCGATCGGGGTCGATGAACGCAACCGCGTGTTCGTCGCGGAGGAGTATCGGTTCAATCGTGGGACCGAGGAGAACCGCACCCGACCGTTTCTGCTCGAAGACGATTTGCAGTTGCAGACGACCGATGATCGCCTAGCGATGTTTCGGAAGTTCGCTGACAAGTTTGACGGCGGCATGAACTGGTTCACCAAGACGGCGGATCAAGTGCGGCTGGTCGAAGACACCGACGGCGACGGTCGAGCCGATCGCAGCACGGTCTTTGCCACGGGATTCAATGAGCCGCTCGATGGACTGGCGGCCGGCGTGATGCCGCACAACGGCGATGTCTATTTCACCTGCATTCCGCATCTGTGGCGACTGCGTGACACGGATGGCGACGGCGTGGCCGACGTGAAGGAAAAACTGCTGTCGGGCTTCGGCGTGAACGCGGGGTTTCTCGGTCACGACTTGCATGGGCTCGCGTGGGGACCGGACGGGAAGTTGTATTTTTCGATCGGCGATCGTGGCTTTCATGTGAAGTCGAAAGAGGGTGTCACCTTTCACGGGCCGCGCAACGGCGCGGTCTTTCGTTGCAACCCGGACGGGACTGAGTTTGAAGTCGTGCATCGCGGGCTGCGCAATCCGCAGGAGATCGCCTTCGATCAATACGGCAATCTCTTCGCCGCCGACAACAACTGCGACAAGGGAGATCACTCGCGGTTGGTCCAGATCGTCGAGGGAGGCGACAGCGGTTGGAACATGGCGTTTCAGTCACTCAATCCGCCGTACCTCACAGGGCCGTGGCACGCGGAGAAGATGTGGTCGGAGCAAGGCGATCATTCGGCGGTCGATCTGCAACCGGCGTGGTTGGTCCCGGCGGCAGGACGGTTGGGAGCTGGTCCGTCCGGTTTCGCGTATTACCCCGGAGTCGGTTTGCCCGAGCGGTATGCCGGTCACTTCTTCATGTGCAACTACACCGGCGGTGGCGGGATCGAATCGTTCGCCGTCAAACCACGCGGAGCGAGCTTCGAGATCACCGACGCTCATGACTTCTTCAAGCCGATTAGTGCCACCGATGTCGAGTTCGGTTACGACGGCAAGATGTATGTCTCTGACTTCGTGAATCTCGATTGGGGCGGCCGCAGTTTAGGAGGTCGCATCTATTCGCTGTTCGATCCACAGCACGTTGCGAGCGACTCCGCAAAACAATTGCAGCAACTCATCCGCGACGGCTTCGCCCAACGATCAACCGACGAACTGATCCGCCTGCTGCGTCACGCCGACATGCGCGTCCGCTTGCGAGCCCAGTTTGAGTTAGCCGGTCGCGGCGAATCGTCCGCCGAGAAACTGCACGCGGTCGCGACCGATCGCGCGGTATCGACGGTGACACGGCTGCACGCGGTTTGGGGGCTTGGTCAGATCAGCGGCAAGCGACCGGAGGTTCTGACGCCACTGCTCACGCAGTTGGAAGACGGGGACGAAATCGTTCGCGGGCAGATCGTCAAAGTGCTGGGTGATCGGCGCGTGATCGATGCCGCGCCGGTGTTGCTCAAGCTGCTGAAAGATGACAGTTCGCGGATTCGGTTCTTTGCGGCACTCGCTCTGGGCAAGATCGCCGCTGCCGAGCCCAACGTGCCGATCGGGGCGCGACGCGGCGACACGGTCTTCCCCATCAACTCGTCGCTTGTGCCGATTCCGCGAGCGCCGTCGGAATTGCGACGCGGCACGATCAACCTCGGACTTCTGGACCTGCTGCGCAACAACGCCGACGCCGATCCGTATCTGCGTCACGCGACGGTGATGGCCCTCACGTGGATCGGCGATCTGGAGTTCCTGCAATCGTTCGCGAGCGACCGATCGGCGGCTGTGCGTCGCGGAGTGCTGCTGGTTCAACGTCGCACGGCCGATCCGCGAATCGAACAGTTTCTGAACGACGAGGACTGGACCGTCGCGACGGAAGCCGCGCGAGCGATCAACGATGTCCCCATCGAAGTGTCTCAGCCGGCGCTGGCCAGAAAACTCGCACAACTCACGACCTCAACGATCGCGGTGAAGCCGATCGCCAGCGAATTCGCCTCAACACCGGAAGCTCCGCCGCGGGTCATCGACCTTGAGCCGCTGCTGCGTCGAGCGATCCACGCCAACTGGCGGCTCGGCAGTGCGGAGCATGTGCAACGAGTCGCCGCCGTCGCGATGAATCCGCAGCACTCGCCCCGGATGTGTGAGGAGGCGTTCGCCGCGTTGGCGTCGTGGACGGAGCCGACTCCGCGCGATCGCGTCACCGGATTCTGGCGACCGCTGCCGAAACGCGACCCCGCGATTGCCCGTGATGTCTTGAACGACAAGCTGCCGGAGTTGTTGGCGTCCGCTCAAGGCAGCTTGGTCACGCAAGTCGTGGAGTTGGTGGCTCGACATGGCCTGAAAGCAGACGAAGCGACATTCGCCGAATGGCTCACCGATACGAAGCGTCCCGCCGCCGCGCGAGTCGCCGCGTTGCGATTGCTCGCGGCTCGCCAGTTTCCGAAGTTGGCCGACTCGCTGAAGAGCGCGTTGACGTCGGACGTGCCGCTGCTGCGTGCGGCGGCTCGTGACGTCATCGCCACACGCGACTCTGAAGCCGGGCTACGTGAACTCAAACAAGTGCTTGATGTCGCTGACGGTGCGGCAACAACTGGGACGTTGATCAACCACATCGATCGGCAACGAGCCTTTGCGACACTCGCAGCAATGAAACACAAAGAGGCCGACACGCTCTTGGCTACGTGGACCGATCGGCTGGCGACGGGCGACGTCCCGACCGAGTTGCAAGTCGATTTGCTCGAAGCGGCGACCGCGCGGCGGGAGATCGCGACGATCAATCAAGCGTTGCAACGACGATCGGTTTCACTGAACGCGAAGATCGTCGCCGACCCGCTTGCGGCAATGCGGCTCACGCTGCACGGGGGCGATTCGGAAGCGGGGCGAGCGGTCTTCATCGGACACGCTCAGGGGCAGTGCGTTCGCTGCCACAAAGTCCGTGGCGAAGGTGGAACCGCCGGGCCGGACTTGACCGAGGTCGTCAAACGTAATCGCGAAACGACCGGAGACATTCGCGAGCATTTGCTGCAATCGCTGATCGATCCGAACGCGAAGATCACTCCCGGTTTTGGCAGCATCACGCTGGTACTCAACAGCGGTCGGCTTGTGGCGGGCATGCTGAAGGCCGAGGACGCGCAGCAAGTCACCGTGGAAACACCGGACGGCAAAACGGTGAGCGTGCCGCTCAAAGAGATCGACGAACGCACGCCGCCGAAATCGGCGATGCCGCCGATGGGAAAAGTGCTCACACCGCGCGAGCTGCGTGACGTGATCGAGTTTTTGGCGACGTTGTCGCTGTAACGATTTTGAATGGAGGGCTGCGTCGAGCCGCAGCACTCCAGGATTTATTTAATCTGTGAGCCCTCATGCCCAAACGATTTCGCAGCCTGCGATCGGATCAAGTGGTTGAAACTGCCGTGCTGTTGGAGCGGCGGATTGTTGAACGCTTTCCGGAGGCCAATTTGCGTCACGTGGCGAACGAACTGGTCACGATGGCCCGCGAGGCGACCGATCGAGCCCACCGCATCGGGCGGCCGAATATTCCACTGAGGCTGTTGCAGTGGTTGCTGATTGGGTCCAGTTTGGTGTTGGTCGGCTGGGTCGTGCGGCAGGTTCGCATTAGCGACGACGTCATGAAGCTGGATGAATTCGTGCAAACGGTGGACTCGTCGTTGGCCAGCATGGTCTTCATCGGCGCGGCGGTGCTGTTCATCGCCTCGTGGGAGTTGCGGCTGAAACGACGCAAGGCGCTGATCGCCATTCACGAATTGCGGTCGATGGCGCACATCGTCGATATGCACCAGCTCACCAAAGACCCCGAACGACTGCTGCAAGGTGGCCCGGCAACTCCCTCGTCGCCGCGACGGACGATGTCGTCCTTCGAACTGGGCCGCTACCTCGACTATTGCAGCGAACTGCTTTCCATGATCAGCAAGACCGCCGCAATCTACGTGCAAGAGTTTCCCGATTCGGTCGCACTCGACGCAGTCAATGAGATCACTTCGCTGACCAGCGGGCTGTCGCGCAGCATCTGGCAAAAGATCATGCTGCTCGACCGGATTCAGTCGGAAGAAGCGAAGGCTGCTCCGATTGCTCTGCCGCCAGAAGTGGCTGCTGTCCCCGAAAGTAGCCCTCACCGCTCCGCGTGAGGAAAGCCGATCGCGCGAAGAACGCTGTTTGGTCATTCGGTGTCGATCGCGAACTCGGCTCACTTCACGCGGAGCGATGAAGGCTACTTTATGGCAAGAGACGCTTGCGCAACTCGTTGGTTCGACCGGCAACATCGTTGAAACGTTTATCCCACACCTTCGCTTCGAGCTTGCGTAGCGTGACGTCGGCCTCCGCTCGCTGCTTCTCGTGAATCTGCGCGGTAGCGAGCCGCAGCAGAGGTTCGGGTTCGAGCAAGCGGTATTCGGCCGCGCGTTGCCAGTGAGTGATCGCATCCGGCCAGCGGTTTTGTGACTCGCGGACTTCGGCCAGCAGCGAATGACTCTCCGCTTCGAGCGGCAGCATTTCGACGATACTGGTAAAGGCCCGCTCGGCTTCGGTCGCTTGTTCGAGCGCCGCGAAGCGTTCTCCCGCCGACTTGAAGCGAGCGATATCGCGGCGGTTGAGTTTGAGCGATTCCAGCAATTGCTCAACAGCAGCAGTCTTGTCGCCGACCGCATCGAGGCTTGCGATCAGCGCGTCGTGAATCTCGATGTCGTTGGGTTGAATCTCGATCGCCAGCCGCAACTGCACGACCGCTTGAGCGTGCTGTTTCCGCTCGGCAAAAATCTGCCCCAGTGCTTTGCGGGCGATCGGGTTTTCCAACTTCGTGCGTGCGGACTCGGCATCCAAGTGCTTCGCCAGGCTGTTGAGGTCCGGGCATTGTTGCATCACCGCTTCGAGCGCGTTGATCGCCTTCTTCCGCTCTTCACGGTTCGGTCCCCAACTCACGATCGCCGAGATCGCCGCATCAACCGCTTTCGGAAACTCCTTCAAACCGGCATAGGCAAGAGCTTGTTTCGAGTAGTACTGCGACAGCGTGCCATTGCCGATGCCGCGATTCGGCTGCGACTTCTCGTGAGCGGCAATCGCGTCTTTCCAGTAGCCGACCGACTGCTCGAACAGTTCACAGTTGAGGCACGCTTCGGCCAATGTTCGCATCGCCGATTCGTTCCAGCCTCGCAGATGCAACACGGCGTCAGCCGCCACCAATTCGACGATCAGCCGCGTGGTCTGCTGCGTTTGGAAATACAGCTCCATCAGCCGCGGGCGGAAGTCGAGACGATCGGGGAACTCTTTGACTAACGCCTGCACCAATACGATCGCCTCCTCGTTCCGATCAACGGCGCTCAAGTACCACGCCAGCCGTGCTTGCCAATCGGCGTCGAGTTGCATCAAGCCGTGCGCCTTCTGCAACAGTCCGATCGCGGTCTCACGACGATTGAGTCCGTCCCACAAATAGCTGACGACCGCTTTGATCGTCTCACCTTCTTTGACTCTCTCTGCTGCGACTTGCTCGGCCACTCGTGCGAAGTCGTCCGCTTTCTCTTTCCAAAAGAACGTGCTGCTCTGGTGAAACAAATCCGTTCGCGGCATCTGCGGAGCCAACAATTCCCGACGCAGTTCGCTCAACATACGTGCGAGCAATCGCGGTTCGACATCACCCAAGTCGGGACATTCACTCCGCCACTCGGCCAAGGTCCGCGCGAAGTAGCCCCAGCCTTGCTGGTTCTGCTGCCGCAACCAAGCCGGCTCGCGATCGAGTCGGTCAAGATAAAACACCATCCCCTCACGACACCCCAACACATCATGCACTGTCGCAGCGACCGTGCCGATCATCGGCTGGTACTGGTTCGTGTTCCGCGCCAGCAGTTCTAGAAACCGACCGTTCGCGAACTTTCGCAGATCGTCGCGAACATCCCCGAAGTCTTTCGCGGCATGTCCCAGCCGATACAGCGACATCAGCGCGTTCAACACCGCCGTTCGATGACCCGCATCCGGCGTTTCGATCGCGGTCAGCAGCAGCGTTTGATAGGCCCGATACAGCTCGATCCCCTCGCCGAGCGATGTCGTGCCGTTGTCGTGCAATGCCTGCTGATAGACCTCAAATAACTGCGTTTCGAGCCATCTCCGCTGCGACGGGAGCTTCACCACTTTGAGCTGCTCAAGCACCGCCCGCTCGCTCGCCACGAAGTGCTGTTGCTGACGAAGGTAGGAAATGTAGGTCACAAAGATTGAATTGACTTGTTGATTCAATCGTCCTTCGCGAGCCGCCAAGAACTCGCGCAACGCCGCCTCTAACAAAGTCATCGCATCAGCGGGGTGCGCGTCATCCCACAGACGCTGAGCCAACAACCACGCAATATGCAGTCGGTCGTACGTCGCGGGAGTTGATTGCTGGAACAGCGCTCGCATCTGCCGCACTTGCTCGGTAGCAAGCGACGGCTGACTGATCCGTCCCAACGCGGCGAGCATGTCGGCATAATGTCGCGGCTCACCGCGCGACCAGTTGTTTAACCGCACGCCGAAGGCACGCGCGTTTTCTCGAGGATCACGGTCACCATGCGGTTCATCATCGCTGTTCAACGCGCGTGCCTGCGGCGTGCGGTTAAACGAGGTCGGCTCGCCGCGATCAAACGCGCGTCGCAACGTGGCCAACGCTTTCTCGATGTGCGGTCCCGGCTGATTGAGCAACTCTGCTGCCCGCCGCTCGACCTGCAGTTCCAACAAATCCAGCGCCCGCAGATCAACCGATCCGGGGTCAGGCACCGCAGAATTCAAAATTGGCGGAGTTACGTTTGGTTCGCGCTCAGGACTTCGACCCGCCAATTTTGAATTCTGCGGTGCCTGACCCCTGAGCTTCTCAACTCTCCGCCGCACTTCCACCAGCCGAGCCAACAACTCATCCGCCGTCGCTTCATCACGGACCTCGGACAAGACCGACTGCAAGCTGGTCACGAACGGATACGCCGTCGCTGCCGTGTGACCGATTACGCCGTCGGGCAACATGCTCAGCAAGCGGAAGTCGTGACACGCTTGGTAATACTGCTGCAACAACCACACATAGTTTTGCGGCGTGGCCGACTTCTCGAAGAGCGCCTGAAAGATCCGCAGCACGTTCGGATCGAGTTCGCTCGGCAAGTGCCCGGTCTGTCGCCACGGATTCAGTCCTTGCTGCAACTGCTGGCTCAACTGATTTTCGTCGGACGTCTGGTACGTCTTGAGCAACGCACGTTCGTAATCGGCTCGACGATCCACCGCTTGATACCACGTGGCCAACACGCGGTACTCGGACGGCGGGAGTTCATTCGCTTTCTCGACTTTCTCGAACAGCGCGATCGCTTCCGGCAATCGGCCCAACTCCGCCAGCAGGTATCCCAGTGAGACATGCCAGCGATGATCGAGACTCGGCGACTGCAGATCCTCCGCCTGCTTGACCCAGTCGGTCAGATGTTTGATGAGCGGCTGCGGTCGATCGAGTGCCAGCAACATCTGCTGCAACCGTGCTTTCCACGCGACCTGTTTCGGTTGCGCGGCGACCTTCTCTTCCAGCCACGTCACCAACCGTGTTGCGTGCTTTCGATCAACGCCGTCTCTGACGACCAATCCCGACAGCAGACCGAGATGTCTCAGCCACAAGACGCGCGCTACGTGTCGCTGCCCGCCGCTTTTCTCTTTTGACTGAGCTTTCGCGTCAACGATCTTCCAACACTCGTCAACCAAGCGCGGCAACTCGCGGTTCAGATCGAGGTCCATCAACCGCAACTCATACCGCAACCAATCGGCGAACGGGCCTTTGTGATTCGGCAATTCCCAACTCAATCGCCGATACGCCTCGATGCGTGCCTCACGCCGAGCTTGCCCCTGTTTTTCACCCTGCTCCTTTTGAGCCAACTTCTCCGGGTGCGGCATCAGCGTCTTGAGCCGCACGTCGTACCGCCAGCTTTCGATCAACGGCAGCAACCGTTGCAGGCCACCGATCCGCGTGAGCAGACGTTGTCCGTCAATGTCCGCCTCGACGGGATCAGCGACCGATTTCGGATGCGGACCCAGTTGCGACAACAGGCCAAACAATTCGCCTTCCGCGTCTGTCTCCAACGGCTGCGCTTCCAGCAGCGCGTTGAACAGCGCGAGTGCGTACTGCTCGTGAAACTCCGGATGAGCGGTCTTCAATAACTCGCGACGGAACGCCAACACCTCGACGCGCTTCGCGTAGCGGCTCATGAAACTCAGCAAATGATTCGCGTGCTCGTCGCGGTCTTCCGGTTCAACGGCCGTTTCCCAACGTTTGCGAAGTTGCTTGCGAACGAGTTCGCGCAGATCACGAAGAATCTGCCGACGTTCAATCCACGACAGCAGGTTCGAGATGTGCGACGACTTCAGCGTGTCGATGTTCGTTCGGATGAAAGCGGCAACTTCCTTCTCCGCCTTCTGGCCACTCTTCGTGTTGCGATACGCCTTCAGACCAATGATCCGCACGGCGAGCAAGGCGGTTTCTTCACGTCTCAGAAACGCATTGAAAGCGGCGGACAACGGCTGCTCCCATTGCGGATTCAGTCCGTCGTTCGTCCAACCAAATCCCTGCGTGAAGTGATTCAACGCCGTCCCCGTTCGCGCGCTCACCACCAATGGAATCTCGCCCGGTTGCCGAGCGGCCGTGATCCCTTCGTTCAACCATTCGGCTACGAGTTGATTCACGCGCTCGTTTCGTTCGAGCCGCGACAGCACTTTCAACAATCGGTCGTAACCCTGCGACGGATTCTTTTTCAGCCACTCATCGAGCGACGTGACCATCTCCTCAAATCGAGCGTCCCCTTCCAACCAACCGAGGACCAACTGCCGCAGCGACCACTCTTCATCCTGATTCCACTTCGCCTCCGGCACGAGCACCTTCGCGATCCAAGTAGACGCCCCTTCGTGATCGCCGTGGCTGTAAAGTGCCTGCGCGTAGTTCTGTTGCAGACCCACATCGTGCGAATAAGTCGCAGCCATCAGCTCTTGCAACGCCAACGCCTCATCGGCGAACCCCGCGTTCGACAGCGCATTGAGCCGCAATTGCCGCCACGCTTTCAAACCCTGCCGCCGAGGTTCCTGCCGTTCAAAGACCGGCTTCAACAGATCGATCAACTCCAGTTGCTCGCTCGCCTCCACCACGCTGCTCGCCATGTTGAGCACATGATTCGCCAGCGTTTCTAGGTCGCCTTGCTGCCGCACTTCATCAGGCGCTTGCTTCGCGAGCGCGTGTGCTTCCGCCAGTAATCTTTGTCGCAATTCTTCGTGCCGTCGGCCGATGTTGAGCAGCTCATCACGCACGAAGCGGAAGCCCGCTTTTCCTTCGGCCAATTTCTCGGCTGCGTCGAGATGCTCGAACGCGCGGTCCCACTGCTGACTGTTCGCGAAGTGCGCGGTGAGGACGAGATGTGCGGCGAATGCCTCCCCCTCGTAGCCCGGTTTTCCAAACCGGGCGTGCTGTTTGACATCGTCCCCCACAACTTTCGTCACGGTGTCGTTCGCTTCAGGGACATTCGTCGCCGCCTCTTGAATCGCTCGTTCTCCCGGTTTGGAAAACCGGGCTACAGAAGCTGCAGCTTCAACATTCGCCAGCAAGCGTTTTGCGGCGGCGACTGACTCCAGCGAATCATTCAAGAACAAAGCTCGATCGCGTCCCGCCAATTCATTCTTGATCCGCTTAGCAACTTCCTCCGCTGACAGCCCCTTCGCCGTTTGTGTTGTGAGTGACACCAACCGCTCGTCAGCATCCCATGACTCGATCCGAGTCGCCCACCACGATCCGGCGACCTCGACGAACTCGTCGAATCGAGTCCGCGAATGCAGACGTCCGGCGTGACGATGCTCGAGCGACACGATTACATGCCGCCGCGTGTCGATGACCACTCGAACTTCCAACTTCGCATCGCGTACCGGCTGCAAAGTCAGCAGCTTTCGATCGGGGCCATGCTCCGCCACGGTGGCGCGATAGCCGGAGAACGTCTCCGCGAGCGAACTTCCGTGTGCCGTTCCCTGTGAAAAATCGCCGAGGCTCAACGGCGGTACGACGAGTTCAATCACGTTCGCCGCACGCACGCGGCCCAAGTCCGTCGCTCGTGACCAGACACCGCGTACTGGTTGAAGACCGGAAATTGAAAATTGAGAATTGGAAATTGGAAATTGGAAAGCCCCTCACCCACGCACCAATCCACCACCGTCGCCTGATCGTCCCCTTGTCGCCGAGTCACCCAACCGCGTGGGGAATAAATCTCGACTTGCTCGCTGCGCGACGTCGATTCTTTCCACCGCACGTCATAACTCTCGCTGCGTCGATTCAACTCCACGCCGCCATCCAGCGTCATCAGCCTCTTCGTGCGGAGCAGACTTTCGGACAACTCCCAAGCCGCGTCCGACCACCAACGCGGCTTCGGTCGTTTGTTCGCTCGACTGGATTGCCACGCATCCGCCACATCCTGCGGCGTCTTTATGCTCGCCGGAACTCGCGAAACGAACGGCAATGCCGGGAACTGTCCCAACAACGATTGCCCGCTCGGAACGACATGCTGAGACTGATTAATCCGTCGATAGAGTTGTTTTGGAAATGGCATCGTGTAGACGACATCCACATACGATGAATCGAATGCGGACAACGCCGCTTCTTCTTCGAGGATCACGATTCGGGGAGTGACCATCAGCATGGAACTCGAATCGAGTTCCGACACGGCCAGTTCATCACCAGCCATACTGATGAGCGCGTCCGAATCCATTACGGAGAAGCTCGTCAGCGGAATGTACCCTAAGCCGTTCGTCGCATTCGAATACCGGGACCGAACCCCTCGTAGTTGTTGCCAGTCATGCGCCAGGAATCTGTTGCTGACGTCCGGATACGAGTAATCCACATCGAACCTGAGCGATCTCCCATCTACGAACTGGTTCACATCCCAGCTTTGCGTTCCGAAGTAGTCCCTGACATTTCCGTTGCTGATGACCGACAAGCCTTGTCCGGTTTGATCAGACAGGAGTCGCGTCATCTCAGGCCGGTGGAATGAGGGCTGAATCTGCAACGGCGCGTATCGGTACTCATCAACAAAATCGTCACCGAAGTTTGTCACGGCTCCGTTGAACGAAAACCCCAAGGAGGGCAACGCGAATACCTCTATCTCCGAGGATTGGGGCTCCGCAAAGTAGCCCCGCCGGTTCCGGCCATTCACATCAAGGTCTTCCTGTGTCAGGCCAAACTCGTTGCTCGAAGTGCCAGAAAAATCCCTCCACAGCGATTCACGAATCCCATCAACGTCGTAATCGCTGTCTCGGCCAAGAAACCCCGCCAGCACGCGCGGGTCGTGAATCCCATCAACGTCGTAATCGACGTTTCGGCCAAGGAAGCCTGCGAGCACGCGCCGATCGTGGATTCCGTTGAGGTTGACTCTCCCCGGTGTCCGTTCCAACAACCAGCCGAACCTCCAATCCACTTCTCCAGGCGGCAGCCCCATCACCGAGCTGCTGGCCACCATTGGCTGCAACGGAATGTTGCGGCCATACGTGCCGAGTTGTCCCAGCATCTGTGCTCGCAGACCTTGTCGCCACAATTGCGCTTTTTGGATTTGCTGCTGCACCAGTTCATAGTTTGCATTCTCTTTTCCTTGCGCGAAGAACTTCTCGCCATCACGCATCTGAAACCGCCGCTTCACGCCGAACCGCTGCCGATCAGCGTCGTTCTCCAGCACGAGAAGCGACGTGTACGGCGTGATGATGTGGAACTCTTCCGACATCGCAATCACCTCGTTCTGCACCGCCGCCGATGGCCCCTGTTCCAGCAAATGGTCGAGATGCTGCCGTGCCCACAACCGAGGAATGAACGAGTTGCCG